>CAYNIU010000074.1:0-11212 GCA_964397365.1 uncultured Methylomarinum sp.
TAACGGTACCAAAAATAGCCGGAAAAATCCCTCCTTCGGTATTGGCTTCACGCGGATCTTCGCTGATAAAATCGGCAAACCTGATCACATACTCAATCATTTTATCAATTACTGTCATAGCATTGGGACGATCCAGACGAATAATCTTTTGCAATGGAATCTCAATACGTTGCCCATTGCCGGTCTCTGCAAGCAGGCTATCGCGACGGATTTGTCGATTAAGCTCAATGATTTTTTGTTGTAATCGTTGATATTTCTTATCGTATTGCAATCTTTTATCGGCCATTTCCTTGGCTATCGTATTATTCCATTTTCCCTCAAGCTCCAATTTACGCTGTTTCAAACGCAGGCGTTCCAATGCATAGTTAATAGCGCCAATTTGCTTCTTCTGTACCTGCTCAATTGCATCATACAGGTCTCTAGCCCGTTCAATTTTATCCTGAATAATGGCAAATGCCTTCTGGCCCTTGGCAATCACTTTCCCATTTTCTTTAACGGCTAGCAATCGACCATAAAAATTGCCCCACTCTCTTCTTTCAATAGCGATCAAATCGTCAGGACGACCCTGATGTTGAATATTGGGCGATTGTATCCAACGAAAGTCCTGCCCTGTCAGTTTGCGGTTTCCCGTTTTAATCAAACGTTGTTCCAAATAGTCAGCATTATCAGGCAATTGATACCCTGATTCATTCGCCTGACTGGCTGTCATCACACTTTGATCAATTTCTTCGCCAATAATAACGACCTCGCCTGAACGATCCTTATAATGATATTCAACAATATCTGCCGGCCAAAAATGGCCCAAACCTCTAACAGCAATAAGCAACAACAAGCCAACCACCAGAATCATACTGACACTTACTGCGGCAGCATTTAACCAAATCCACGGCGTACCGCTTTTAAACCATGCTTTCATCATAATGAACTGTATTTTTCGCGTAAATTCTGACGAACCATTTCCGCCAGAGTATTGAATACAAAGGTAAAGACAAACAATACCAGGGCGGCCAGAAACAACACCCGGTAATGCGTGCTGTCCACTTCCGCTTCCGGCAATTCCACAGAAATATTTGCCGATAAGGTACGCATCCCTTGAAATACGCTCAAATCCATAACCGGCGTATTACCTGTTGCCATCAGTACAATCATGGTTTCCCCGACAGCACGACCGAAGCCGATCATTACGGCTGAAAAAATCCCCGGACTGGCTGTCAACAAAACCACGCGAGTCATCGTTTGCCAGGTTGTCGCCCCCAGCGCCAATGATCCCGTTGTCAAGTGCCTGGGCACACTAAAAATGGCATCCTCAGTAATTGAAAAAATAGTGGGAATCACGGCAAATCCCATTGCCAACCCAACAACTAACGAATTTCGCTGATCATAGCCAATAGCAAATTCGTTTTTCATCCATAGCTGCAAATTACCGCCAAAGAACAGTGATTCCACCCCCGGCGCCAACATAAATGCCAACCAGCCCGCGGATAAAATCACCGGTATTAATATCGCAGCATCCCAACCTTCTGGTATTTTCTGACGATATGATTCCGGTATCTGCTGCCAAAACCAGGCAAAAACAATCACCGCCAGAGGTACAATCATTAACAAAGAAAAAATACCCAGCAAATGAGCTTCCACAACCGGCGCCAACCATAAACCGGCTAAAAATCCCAGAATAACGGTAGGCAATGCCTCCATAATTTCAATACTCGGCTTAACCCACTGACGCATTTTGGGCGCCATAAAATAGGCGGTATATATTGCCCCCATCAAAGCTAGAGGCACGGCCATCAACATTGCATAAAAAGCCGCTTTCAAAGTACCAAAAGTCAATGGTATCAAACTCAGCTTCGGTTCAAAGTCATTACTGGCTGACGATGATTGCCAAATATATTCCGGTTTGGGGTAACTTTCATACCAGACTTTCTGCCATAATGACTTCCAGGATACTTCCGGATGTTCATTTTCAATCGTCCAGAAATGTATTTTCTGATCGGCTGATTGTAGTAAAAAAGCATTGGCTCTCGGCGACAAGGCTAACGCAACTGGCATACCCTGCCGGATCTCATCCCGAATCAATTCTCTTTCTGAAGTGGTATAGTACACACCAACCAAACCAGCCGCATCAGCAACAATCAGCCCTTTACGCCGTTGTTCCGGACTAATAGCCGCAATAGCTTTATTGGAAATTTTAAATGCTCTTAGTTTTTTCAAACTGGAATGGTTATGCTCATCCCGGACTATACTCCACTGCGACAACACTCCGCTGGAGTCGCCTACCAGCAAAGACAAGTCACCATTCAGAAAAGTCAGCGCTGTAATTTGTTTTCCACGCTCTAAAACATTAATCGCCTGCTTGATTCGGGGATTAGCCTTATTACTGATATCCATATAAGTCAGTCCCCCCTGCCGGGTGGCAAAATACAGATTCCGCTGTTCTTTATCCAGCAAGATATAGACAATATTTGTGCTGTCCATATCAATTTTAGCGTCACTACGTTCCAACATGGCTTCATCATCGAACAACGATTCTTCCCGGACGAAATTGCTTAACAGCATACGACCATCTACTGTTCTGGCAACTACTGTACTTTCATCTTCGCCCACACGAATGGCCAACAAATTAATAGCCTTTCTGTTTTCATCCAGGATCAAAGGAGCTTTACCGAGAGGATATTCCAGAACCGGTGTAATCAAACGTTTATCATTTGGATAAGTCACCTTATACCGATGCTTTACGACAATAGCCTGTCCATCGGATAAACCATAAACTACCACACCTTTATCATAACCGCCATGAGCAAAGCCCGTAATTTGGGCATCTTCTGGTATCGGCAATTGTTCAGATCTTATGATTCCACCGTCAGCAACACGAAAAAACACTACACTGCCGTTATCTGTAAATCGAACAGCAATTTCATTCTGTTCTTCCATCGCCATAAACAAAGTATTCCCTGCCCCGGCAGCTGGCAAGGAATACTGGCTGACAGCTTCAGCTTTTGCAGAAATAAACAGCGGATAAACAACGTATAACAGATAAAAGAAAATCAATACAATGGCAACAATCACACCCAAGCCGCCTATGGCAATGCCATAATTGGCCAGCTTGTCTTTAATCAAGCGCCACTTTTGGTAACGAGTACTCACCTGCAAACCGGCGCCATCCTCAATCTTTGTGTTCAAATCAGTCATAAGAAATTTTCAGAACGATAGCTGTAACTATTGTGACAACTTTCTGGAGTGGAAATGAAATAAAAAACAAGCCGGGAATCATACACAATTCCCGGCCTGTTTTCCTGCTGAATCCATTTTTCACTAATTGAGGGGGAGGAACAAACTGCATTCAGCATATAGTCCCTTATCAGGCATCCATGCCATTAAATCCAATAATCAATTCGTCCATTTTAATGAATCGTTGCCAGTGTTTTTTCAACAACTTTGGCCGGTAACGGAATATAGCCGTCTTTTATAACGATTTGCTGCCCTATTTTTGACAGAACCATTTTAATAAATTCCTTTTCCAAAGGCTGCAGTTCCTTGTTCGGTTGTTTATTAACATACACATACAAGAATCGCGCCAATGGATATTTTCCTGAGACAGCATTTTCAGGCGTCGCTTCGATAAAATCACCGCCTGGTTTTTTAGTCAATGGAACCGCTTTTACACCAGAGGTTTTATAGCCAATACCGGAATAACCGATACCGTTTAATGAAGAAGTCACCGACTGAACTACCGAGGCAGAACCTGGTTGTTCATTGACATTACTTTTATAGTCGCCTTTACACAGGGCTTTTTTCTTGAAATATCCATAAGTACCAGAAACAGAATTACGACCGTATATCTGGATTGGCTTATCCGCCCAGGAACCTTCCAGACCGACCTGCTTCCAACTGTTGATATCAGCCTCGTAACCACATTTACGGGTAGATGAAAAAATAGCATCAACCTGAGGTATAGTCAGTCCTTTAATAGGATTATCCTTGTTGACATAAACCGCCAGGGCATCAATAGCCACAGGAATAGCCGTCGGTTTATATCCATATTTCTTTTCAAAGGCATCACGCTCTTTATCTTTCATCTTACGACTCATAGGCCCCAGATTTGAAGTTCCTTCTGTCAATGCCGGTGGCGCCGTTGATGAACCGGCCGCCTGAATCTGAATATTCACATTGGGATACAGTTTTTTATATTCTTCCGCCCACAGAGTCATCAGATTTGCCAGTGTATCTGAGCCAACACTGGACAGGTTGCCAGAAACACCACTGGCTTTCTGATACTCAGGAATACTGGCATCCACAGTCTGTACGGCTGCCGCCGATGCACTCAATAAACTGGCTGAGGCAAAACCCAGCCCTGCCAACAAGGATTTCATTTGGAAAAGTCTCTTCATATTGATTCTCTGATATTTTCTTGAAGCACATGAAAGTGCCGAACGCAGATTAGGCAGGAACAATTATCTGCACAGCACACTTATGCACCCAATGCAGATAATGCAAGCAACCATCTGTACCAACAGCTATTCTGCCGCTGAAAAATGACAATCATATGAAGTTAATATGACAACTTTATGACAAAAGAAAAAATCGTAACGGCTCAGCATCTATATACATTTAATATCAGTCACTTACTCCATAAAGATGCCGTAAACAAGTCCATGTCACATAGACTTATTCTGCAAACAACTGATATTGAAGACTTTTCGTTCAATCAATTACACTGAGTAGCCACAAAAAATCTAGTGCAGCAACAGCGTTTATACATCCATAAGCAGTTGAAATATCAAATAACAACCTTTAACCATCACTACAAAATGGTGCTGCATTATCAGCCAACAATCGTCGCAGAAAGTATTCTTAACTATCAATTTACAGACTCACTTTTATCTTTTTTAGCAAAACCTGCGCCTTTTTTTGTTTTTGCTTCAAGCGCTAATTCATCAATGAGAGAACGATAATCCAGATCCATTGCATTCATAACAGCGAAACACTTTGCAATAACAGCAATGGTATTAGGCACTTCACCCTTTTTTTTATAGGACTGGAGATTTTTTTCACTGACTTTAATGAGTTTGCTGAATTTTGGCAAACTGATTTCTGCATCAAGCAACAGTTTTTTAAACTCTATAAAGGTCATAGCTGTCTTATTTCAACCCTATTGAATAATCAGTGAGTGATAAATTATACCCTATCTCTATAAATTATTTGCATTGAAACAAAAATAACTATACAATCACTATAACTTATTACCATTAGTAAGTTATTTTATTATTTATGTTACAGGAATTCGCAATGTCTAAATCTCTCAACAAAAAAGCTGTGAAAAAAGTGGCCAAAAAAGTTACCAAAAAAGCAGTTTCAAAAAAAGTGGTCGCTAAAAAAAATGCCAAGTCTGTTATTAAAAAAGTTGCAAAAGCGGTCATCAAAAAGCAACCCAGCGGTAAAAAATCAGCGACTAAAGCCGCTAAAAAAGCATTAAAAAAAGTCGCTTAACTGATTAACCAGTATTCCGTTAACGATTGACGCCAATGCGGGACGGAATTCGCTCCATCCCGCATTTCTGATCACTATTTTCAAATCAACCAGATACGCTTCTACATCCCCCACCTTTTGGCCAAACACCACTGTTTCCATAAACCGCACATATTGAAGCATGGCCGCCCCCATCCTTTAGGGAAGCGCTGAACCAATCATCCCTGATTAGTCAGCGTCCGCAAAGCGGAAATACGATTTCTGATTTACTCACAAAATCAATGACTTGCAGTCATGGGTTTTGGTGACACAGGAATCGCGAATAAATCAGCGATTCCTTAGCAAGGCGAATTAATTTAACCCCCTTCCCGCGCACATTGTCATAATTTTTTCCAGTTAAGCATGTTAGCATGGAGACCCAGATAGTAGCCGCACTTTCCATAAACAACATATCTGTTTTATCTTAATCATACTGAGTAACCATGACAGCTATTCCTTTACATTTTGAGCTTCCTGCAAATTTAACTGCAAAAAAATTTCTAACCAAATTAAGTAAAAAAATTGATGTGCAAATAGCCACTCAGCAATACACCATAAAAACATTTTATGACAGTTTTGACTGGCGCTTGTACAAAGCCGACATAATCTGCGAATTCAACCACTCTCAGTCCGTTTCACATTTACGCCTGATTAACCGTAATAATGGTGAATTAATTGCCCAGCAGAACATGCCCAATGTCCCAAAATTTAGTGGTCAACTCTGTCAATGCCGTTTAAAAAGCTATTTAGCGCCACTACTGGAAATGCGGGCGTTATTGCCATTGTGTCAGTTGCCTTTGGTCATCTATCGCATCAACATTTTGAATAAAGATCAAAAAATCGTTTTACGTCTCCAGCTTGACGAATACGAACAGTCAAATAACCGCCTCACCCTGCACCCTTTAAAAGGGTATGAGAAAGCATTAATTAAAGTTAGCCGGCTGTTACAAAATGATCTGCAGCTAAAACCCGCTCATTGCACTATTTTAAGTAGCGAACTCAAACAACAAGGCCGCAAACCCAAAGACTACAGTTCCAAACTGTTCATAAAGCTGAAACCGGACATGCGCGCCGACAAAGCCAGTAAAATGATTTATCAGCATTTGTTACATATCATGCGAGCTAATGAAGCCGGTACAATTGCTGATACAGACAGTGAGTTTTTACATGATTTTCGTATTGCAGTCAGGCGCACCCGCGCTGCTTTGAGCCAGATAAAAAATACCTTGCCAACATCTGTCACCGCTAGATATGCTGCTTTTTTCGCCTGGCTGGGACAAATCACCGGTGAAACTCGCGATATGGATGTGTATTTATTAAATTATGGTCAATATAAATCGGCTTTACCGCTATCTTTGCAAGAAGACATCGCTCCTCTGTATGATTTTCTTAAACAAAAACAGTCTCAAGCCCAAAAAGAACTGGCAGCAAAGCTCAACAGTTCCGAATACAAAAAACAATTAGCCGCCTGGGAACAGTATTTAAAAGATCCTTTACCCAAAAAAGCACAAGGCAGTCATGCCAATATGTCCATAAAAGAACTGGCCGATCAGCGTATCTGGAAAGTCTACAAGCGATTACTGAAAGAAGCACAAGCTATTAGCGACGCTTCTCCTGCCGAGGCATTACATGATCTAAGAAAAACCTGTAAAAAACTGCGCTATCTCATGGAGTTTTTCCAGTGCCTTTATCCTGAAGACGCCATGAAAAGCTTACTTAAAGCATTGAAAGGTTTTCAGTCAGTATTAGGCGATTTTCAGGATTATGAAATCCAAGAAATAAAACTGAGACAATTTAGTGAAGAAATGATGTCCCATGATGTATCATCCAATACTATTCTGGCTATGGGTGTGCTGGTTTTGCATTTAGATTCTCTAAGGTGTGCTGCACGAAATGATTTCGCTGAACAGTTTAATCTTTTTCAGCAACCCGGAAACCGGGCTGCATTTAAAAACTTGTTTGCGCATAAGGCACAGGTAAAAAACTGATGAAAATAATTGCCACATACAATATCAAAGGCGGTGTAGGAAAAACATCAACAGCCGTGAACCTGGCCTACATCGCCGCACAAAACCACTATAAAACACTGGTATGGGATCTGGATCCACAAGGGGCAAGTAGCTATTATTTTAGAATAAAGCCTAAAATTAAAGGCGGCAGCAAAGAACTTATTTCCGGAAATCGTGAATTGGATGGTTTAATTAAAGCCACTGATTTTGAAAATCTGGATTTATTGCCCGCTGATTTTTCTTTCAGAAATCTGGATTTAGTACTCGACGCCCGTAAAAAACCAACACAACGTCTGAAAAAGTTGTTAAACCCCCTTACAGAAGAATACGATTTTATCTTTCTGGATTGTCCACCCAATATTTCTTTGTTATCAGAAGCGATTTTTGAAGCATCTGAAATACTGCTCTCTCCTATTATCCCGACGACATTATCATTGCGAACTCTGGAACAGTTAAAAAAATATCTGCATGATAACCAATTAAAACATCTGCAATTATTACCCTTTTTCTCGATGGCTGATAAACGCAAAAAAATGCACAGGGATATTATGCAATCCTTAAGCGATCAACACCCCGACCTTTTACGCAACTTTATTCCCTATGCCAGCGACATTGAGCGCATGGGCTGGGAACGAATGCCGCTAGGAGGCTATATGAACAAAGGCCGTTCCATAGAAGCCTATCAAGATCTATGGCGCGAAATACTGCATCAGATAAAATAAGGACAGTCATAATTTTGTAATATTCGGACCCTTATAATATTTCATTTCATCGACTCTTCTTTTTACACTATGCAACCCTCGGAGAATTTATCCATGTTAAAAAAAATATCCCTCGGTCTGTCTGCACTTGGCTTGATTATGTCCAGTCAGACAACCATTGCTGAACCCCATTACAATGTAAATGATTATTATCAGGTTTACAAAGAAGGTCGTATTTATATTTTTGATGATTTTAAAACCTATGACAGCTTTAACAAAGTCGGGGAAACCTCATTTCGCTTAACCCGTATAGGCGCAGGCCCTCAGGGTGAAACCATCGTATTCGGTTTACAGAAAAAAGATAAAAAGATGCGTTCAGGTCTGGGTTCAGTGGATTTATACGAAGGAACTACCGAAGGAATCGCCGAAGGTTTTTACGGCGAAGTCATGAAAGACGGACGTATCTATGTTTTCAACAATTGGTCTGACCTTAAATCCTTCTTGCAAGTTGGCGAAGCACCTTATCGTTACACCCGCATTGGCGCCGGACCAAAAGGCGAAACTATTGTCTATGTACTCAACAAAAACAACAAGAAAAAAAGACCTGATGCGTTAATTGCAGAATTTACCCGAAAACACGCAATATAACAAAATCTTTTTTGCTGACAGGGATGTTAGCACTTTAATTTCTGACAGGATTTATCCGTATAGTGCAAATAATTTCATCCCCTAAAATTTCCCAGTTATTACCCCACCTTTAACGTAAACTACAGTTTAACCTGCAATACCTCAACCTCATCCCATACTGGCTTTGTAAAATCTTTATCCATAACCGGCATCCCTTCTTTGATCCAATTAACAATGACCCGGGCAATATTGGGATAAGTGATCCTGACCGCATGATTCTGATGCAACCATTCTTCAATCACTGCTGTGTCCATATCAGTCATGGTGCGCCCATACCCCAGCTGCTTCAAAGCGGCGGCATTGGATATTTGTTCCATTTGCGCATGCAACGGTTTAGCCAGAATTTTCTTCCCCAATTGCAACGCTTCACTGGCTAATTCAAAACCGGCGTTACTGATAATACCGGCGCAATCATGCAAATCCTTTTGAAACCCCTCTCTAGACAAAGCATGACAGAAAATATTCGGATATTCACTGGTTATCGGTGCAGGGGAGTAAATATGAAACTGAAAATCCTCAAATGATCCTAGTTGCTTAACTACTTCTTGTTGATTTTCAAAAGGTAAATATACTACGATTTTGTTTTTTTGGATCGTGTCCGCCAATTCAGGGGTTTCAATAATCGGCGGCAAAATAGCCTGCTCAAAGTGATGCCAGTGTAAACCGATATTAATATCAGCCGGTGCAAAATATTTCATCACCAAATCGGCCAGAGGGTCAGAACCTGTCCTCGGTATAGCATGATTAAAGGCATATTGATGCCCCACTCCCAACACCGACTTTTTCCGTATTTTAGACGCCCAGGCTGTGACCGGTTCAAAATCGCTGATTACCAAATCGTAAGCGGATAAATCCAATGACTTGACATCCTGAACAAATCGAACAGGTCTACTCTGCATGACTGTTTTAATATAATTAACTTGTCCTTTATCGGTATTAAAAGTCAAACCATTACGATGTTGATAACCATTAAAGATTTGCATATCAAAGAATTTCTCTTGAGGACGGCCTGTAAATTGAAAATCCACTTCAATTCCCGCCGCATACAATTCTTTCGCCATGACTCGAGCGCGAGTAATATGACCGTTGCCAGTCCCCTGAACGCCATAAAATATTTTCATCTTTAACCTTTGCTAACTATACAATCTGTCCGATACTAAAAACTGCAACACTGACACCAAGAATCATTCCCACCAAAGTATCCGTAGGAAAATGCACCCCCAAAACTACACGGGAAAAACCAACCAGAGCCGCCCACAATAATAATGGCAACAGAAAAACGGGCATAAAATAACCGCTGATTGTTGCGACCATGAAGGCGGCTGAAGTATGCCCAGAAGGAAAACTAAATTGATCTGACGGTTTTACCAGACTGCTAAATCCCTTCAACGCCGCCTGTGGGCGATTGCGTCTAAAACTGTTTTTCAGAATAAAATACAATGGTCTCTCAATTAGAAACGCCAGCAGCAAGGCCTGTAATATAAGACTTTGTATCCCTTCTTCCAGGTAAATAAAAGTCCCAGATAAAAGATACAAATGACCATCGCCAGTTCGGGAAATATATCGGGCACAGACGGCCAAATATCGATACATACCTGCATTTATCAGACAGGTAAACATAAAAACGTCATATTTATGTACAGAATAGATCAGTTTCATTTTCTTCCCCTTTTTTTATCTGAATTCCTATCCATTCAGATCATTGACTTTCTTTTATTCTTCAGAATGAGAATAATGTCTTTCCATGACAGTTACATGAAACTTATTTTACGTTTTTATGACATTTTCTTCCGTCTTCGAATCTCTCTGATTTTCTGCCAGAGTTGCCGACTATACGGATGCTTATCAGATAACCTGATGACTTTTCGTTTAACCTTGTTGGAAGCTTTAAACATAATGGCCAAACCGACTATCATGGTTGGCAGACCAAACGGAACAGGTAATGGAAACAAAATCATTCCGATAAAGAAAACCGTACTTCCGACCATCATCAGCAAAGATTTTTTAATCATAATCAGCTAACTTTAGCCAGATTTTCCGATTGATTTGTTTGCTGTTCATCCAGTAACTTATAACTATCTTCAAGCCAGTGAATAACAGACAGCTGCCCCGCTTCATTTTCGACCAGTGCACTACAGCTTTCCACCCAGTCGCCAGTATTACAATAGGTTTTTCCCAATTCCATTTCACAAATATCCGCATGATGAATATGTCCACAGATAATACCGTCAACCTGCTGTTTTTGAGCTTCCAGGCTGAGTACATGCTGATAATTATCCAAAAACTGCACGATATTTTTTACTTTGTGTT
>CAYNIU010000075.1:0-11007 GCA_964397365.1 uncultured Methylomarinum sp.
TCCCCGAAAGAGCTGGCCATTATACAGCCTCTCTCCCTTTTGTCAAAATGTTTTTTAAAGTGTAGCCACCCATTCCACTTACCTACAAAACACCTATTCAGACGAGACGTCTTTTGAAACATCTACACTCTTTGTCACTACGCCATGCAACAACTGATAAAGCCCTTTGCATCCCTCGCAACAAAAAACCTTATCCTCGCCATCTCTTATCTTCAACACAAACCCAGAAATCTCGACACACAAACCACAAAGACAACATTTTCTTTTTTCATCATTCATAACAAAAAAATCAAATCGCCAAAAGTGGCATTATAAATTGCCCCTACCGACAAAGCGAACACTTTGCCCAACAGCTATTAGCGTTTCATCAGACAAAAAAAAGCCGCTGCTTTTCAGCAACGGCCTTCCGAACAAGTGAATTATCAAGAGAAATACTATCTCTTTGAATACTGTGGACGCTTTCTTGCTTTATGAAGCCCCACTTTTTTACGCTCCACAATCCGCGCATCCCGCGTTACATATCCTGCCCTCCTTAAAGGAGATCGCAAAGTTTCATCATATGCAATCAACGCCCGCGCCAAACCATGCCGAATCGCGCCCGCCTGACCAGAAGGACCACTTCCTTTAACAATGACATTAACATCAAAATCACCAGCTTTTTCCAATAGTTCTAGCGGCTGCCTGGAGACCATTTCATCGGTCTTGCGCCCGAAATATTGATCAATCGGCCTGCTATTGATAGTGAATTTACCTGAACCTATAGTTGCGTATACGCGAGCCACCGCACTCTTACGACGACCTGTTCCATAATATTGAGCTGCCATAATTTACCCCGCTTATATTTCCAATGGTTTTGGTTGCTGAGCCTGGTGATTATGATCAGGACCTGCATATACTTTTAATTTCTTGAACATTGCCCGACCCAACGGGTTACTTGGCAACATCCCCTTAACTGCCGCACTAATGATGCGATCAGGGAAAGTTTGCCTCAATTTACCCAGACTTACTGACTTCAAGCTTCCCACATAGCCAGTATGACGGTGATACATCTTGTCACTTTCTTTGTTACCCGTCACAGCAACCTTTTCAGCATTTACGACAATAATATAGTCACCTGTATCAACGTGAGGGGTGTATTCAGGTTTATGTTTTCCGCGAAGACGTCGTGCAATTTCAGTAGCAAGGCGACCCAATGTCTTTCCTTCTGCATCAATTACGTACCAATCGCGCTTAACTTCTGCGGGCTTTGCACTAAATGTTTTCATCGTTACTTAGTAATCTGTTAAGGCTATCTAAAAGAGCGAGAATTCTACTAAATTAATGACACCACATCAAGTCTATTTACAATTTTATTTTCAATGCATGAAGCTTACGATACAGATGCGTTCTCTCCATACCTATGGCTGACGCCAATTTTGCAACACTACCGGCATTTTTCTCAAAATGATATTCCAGATAAGATTTTTCAAAATGTTCTCGAGCCTCCTTTAACGGAAAGTTAAAAAATTCCGGCACCGTTCCCGCCATCACCGGTTCTTCAGCAATTGATCCCAGAGCATCTTTAACCTCATCCAAGTCAATATCATCTCCTGCTCCCAAAATCATCAGCCGTTGCACTAAATTCTTTAACTCCCTGACATTGCCGGGCCATGTGTAATTACGCAAATAATTTTGTGCGGCCATGGTAAACTTCCTAAACGGTAATTTTTCCTGAGCAACAAAATGATCCACATAAAAATTCAACAACCCCGGCACATCTTCACTATGTTCACGTAATGGTTGAACGTCAAGAGTCACCACGTTAAGCAAGTAATACAAATCCTGCCTGACCCGACCACTATTTACTTCTTCCTCCAGGCCTACCCGCGTCGAGGCCATAACACGCACATCCACATACACTGCCTCAGCACCGCCCACTCGCAAAAAAGAGCTGGATTCCAAAGCACTTACCAGACGAGCCTGGGTTTCCAGATCCATACCCGAAATTTCACCTAAAAACAACGTGCCTCCATGTGCCTGCTCTAACAATCCACGATAAATTTTGCCATTACCATTTTCACGTCCAAAAAATTCGACTGCTGAATTTTCCGGTGAAATACTGCCGACCGATACATCAACAAACGGTCCATTTCGACGAGCACTATTGTTGTGCAAATAACGGGCATACATTTCTTTACCAACACCTGCTTCACCTACAAACAGCACCCGCGCATCATGTTGAGCCAGCCGTTTTACCTGGTCTTTGATCCTTTCAACCACCGCGCTTTTACCGACTGGCTCAACACCCGACATCAATTGCTGCTTTAACCCGGCATTTTCTTTTTGTAGAAAACTGGCTTCCAGAGCTCGCCCTACAGTCAATAGCAATTTCGCCAATGACAAAGGCTTTTCCAAAAAATCATACGCACCCAGCCGCGTTGCTTCCACCGCCGATTCAACAGAAGCATGTCCTGACATCATAACAACCGGACACAAGGAACCATCCTCAGCCCCCCATTCTTTCAAAAGAGTAATGCCATCGGTATCCGGCATCCATATATCCAGAAGAATCAAAGCGGGTTGATATTCTTTTTTCAGATTTTTTGCCATAGCGCCATTTTCAGCCATCACAACCTGATAGCCTTCGTCTTCAAGGATTTCTGAAACCAACTGGCGAATATCCTCTTCATCATCAACAACTAAAATATAGGGTTCCTGTATTTTCATGCTTTATTCCTGAATACTAGGCAGTTGGATTATAAAACCTGCCCCTTTGTTATATGCGTTATCAACCCAAATGACTCCGCCATGTTCTTCGATTATTTTTTTTACAATTGCCAACCCCAAACCTGTGCCTTTGGCCTTGGTAGTCACATAAGGTTCAAAAATGGTTTTCATCTGTTGCTCATCCAGGCCACTGCCATTATCATAAATAGATAATTCCACATAATTAATATTGTTTTGCTGCACCAAAGCCACTTTAATATCAATCCGGCCCTCATCATCCACTATAGCTTCCAGAGCATTTTTAATTAAATTATGCAATACTTGCCGAATGCTGTCAGGATCAACCTCCACCATGGCTTTATCAACAGCAACCGAAATATTGAAAACTGTTGAAGATTGTAATGCGTACAAATTCAGCACATCATAAATCAATTCAAGCAGATTGATTTTTTTAACCTGCTTTTTTGCTGGCTTAGCATATTCAGCAAAATCATCCACCATCCGCTTCATTGCTTCAACTTGCTGAACAATTGTCCGGGTCGCCCGCTGTAAAATATGAGCCGAATTTTCCTGTAATTCTTTAGCCAATTTATGCTGCAAACGCTCAGCTGACAATTGTATCGGGGTTAACGGATTTTTAATTTCGTGCGCCAAACGTCTTGCCACCTCTCCCCATGCGGCATTTTTCTGAGCCTGAATCAGGTCAGTCACATCATCAAATACCACTACAGCCCCCATTCGACTGCCTTTTTGCGAAAATAAAGGCGTTCCTCGACACAATAATTCCTGCCGACCATTCGGCCCGAAAAAGGCAATTCTCTGTTCCCATATTTCATCCGCTTTCTCCAGCAATTGCTGGATTGTGCTTAATAATTCGGTTAATTCGACATATTCTTCAGCCAGACCAGTCAAATTATGTCCAACAAAATGACTCACTGGAATATGCAAAATACGATAGGCGGCCTGGTTAGCGGTACGAATCTGAAAGTCAGCATCGAAACTGATAACTCCAGCCGTTAAATTAGCCAATATGGTTTCCAGATAGGCTCGTTGGCTTTCAACTTCATAACTGGCAGACCTGGCCTCGTCTCTGGATTGCGCGATTCGGCGAGTCATTAGATTAAACGACTCCACCAGAAACCCTAAATCATCCTGCGCCATTACCGGTAATTGTTGTCGATAATGTCCGGCGGCAACTGCCTGCGTACCTTTTACAAGCTCTTTGACCGGGGCAACAATATTTCGAATGCTAATAAACGCCAACCATATTGCCGCCAAAAGACTCAACAAAAGAACCAAAGATAACGCCAAAGAAAAACTGGTTTTCAGGGAATCTCGCAAAAACGTCATTTCCTGATAACGCACAAAAGCAAATTCAATGGAATCAGCCAAATCAGCGATCCTCACTGGCACAGAAAACAACGCCTGTAAAAAACGGGGCTCATCATTGTCAATTTCAACGATCACCCGAATCACCATATCACCTTCCCGTTCAGTGTCGATAGCAAAATACTGTTTGTTTTGTTTCAACTGCAACCAGATTTGCTCATCCGGCAATGTCGGCAGAATATCGCTTGGATTGGCGCTACTGGAAGCAATAATCCGTCCCTGACCGGAAAACACTGCCAACTCCACAGCTTCTACCGTATTTCGCCAAGGCCCGATTTCCATCGCCGTCAAAGTTTCTGATTTATTAGATAAACTTCCGGCGACCAATCGTGTCTGCTTAATATGCCAACGGATACGCTGATCCAATGAAACCTGGCTCAATTCCAAAGCATCATCCATCGCTCGATCCATTTCTACATTAAACCAGCTGTCTATACTCTGATGTAAAAACTGCATAGAAAAATAAAACACAATCGCAGCTGGAGTCAGCGCTTGTAAAACAAACAACGTCAACATCCTTGTGGTCAATCTGGAACCGGCCTCTTTCTTTTTTAACTGCCGCGCCAACGAATACAGGTTGACCCCGATCAGGCCAAATAAAATAACAGACCCCAAGGTGTTGACCAATAACAACCAGGAATACATTTCGCTCAGCTGCGAGGACTCCTGAGTTGCCGAACTCATCAATTGCAATGACAGCAAAATCAGAGCAAACAAAATCAATACCGAAAAACTGACCGGCAATTTTATTTTTTGTTGCGCCATATAAACCAATCACTGGACATAGACCAATCAGAATTGAAATAAGATTCTGGACGAAGCGGTATTGGCAAAAACTCCCGATCAAATTGAATTTTTAAGGCGACCAAATAATCTTTACTGCGATCTAGCGCAGAATCTTTCATCAGCTTTAAATCCCGCACAGTTGCCATAAAATTCATTGCCGAAGCCAATGTTGAGAATACTTCAACAACTTTACTCCTTTTGTCCGTGACGGAATACTGATTTAACAAGGCATGATATTGAATCACAAAAGGAATTTTTGCGACATAAATTGTTTTATTCCATAACAGTCTTTGGTACTGCACTTTCACCAGCACGACCCATGATAGCGGCACCCCTTTTTGAATGGCTTCCTTTGCCACAGGACTGAGAACATAGTCAAAGTGCGCATTTAAAACATAATCAGCACCTTTTTGCTGTATATTGACATATCGTACTTTAGCAGAAAATTCACCGGCTAAAAGGCTGGCTGACCACATGACAATCCACAAAAAACAGATTGTTTTAATGCCCTTTACACAACTTGGCATAGTAAAAACCATCCATTTGATCCATCCCTGGAACAATCTGCCTGCCAACCGGCCGACTTATTCCCCAGGCTGCGTCAATCCTCACTTCCACGGCATCATTATGTTGTTTAAGAAATGATTCAATTTGCCACTCATTCTCCTGCTTCAATACTGAACAGGTGGCATATAACAAAACACCACCCGGCGCTAACAACGCCCATGCCACATTAAGAATTCTGTTTTGCAAATGCTGTAACGCCGCTATATCAGACTCGCGCCTTAAGATTTTAATATCCGGGTGACGTCGAATAACACCCAGCGCCGAACAAGGCGCATCCAGTAAGATACGATCATAGGCTTGTGACTCTGACCAGTGACCCGGCTTACTGGCATCAACAATGCGTGTTTCCGCCTGCAATTTCAATCTTGCCAGATTTTCCCTGACCCTACCTAAACGAAGCTCATCAATATCAATGGCCAACATGGATTTAACTGCCGACTGTCGTTCCAAAACAGCCGCCGTTTTACCGCCTGGCGCCGCACACATATCTAACACCTTATGACCAGCCTGCACATCCAGTAATTGTGCCGCCAATTGTGCCGCGCTATCCTGCACTGAAACTTTACCGTCATTAAAGCCCGGCAACCTTTCAACCGCTACCGCTTGATCCAGTATGATGGCGGTATCACAAAACTTGAGCGCTTGCGCTGCAATACCGCACTCCGCCAAACATTCAAGATAATTGGCTCTCGAACCCTGCCGCAAATTCACTCTCAACACCATCGGTGCAGCCTGATCATTTGCTTTCAAAATCGATTCGACAGCTTGCGGCCAACTGTTTTTAATCAATCCGATCATCCACTCAGGATGAGAATATCTTGCTTGTCGATTATCATCGGCCAACTGCTCAAGCGAGCCCTGCTCTCTCAGATACCGTCTAAGCACCCCATTGATTAATGACTTGGCCCAGGATTTCTTTTTTGCTGCCGCTACCGTTTCAGAAACAGCCGCATGAGGTTTAACCCGCATAAATTGCAACTGATACAAGCCAATCAACAACAAGACTTTGATATCCAGATCCTTAGTTCTAAGCGGCTTACTTAACAACCGACTGACAATGAGGTCTAATTTGAAGTATTGCCTACAGACGCCATAACATAAAGCCTGAACAAAAGCGCGATCTTTAGCATATTCGACACGGCTCAACAACGATTCCAATGCAACAGTTAATGATTGACCGTCTTTTAAAACCCGCAGCAAAATTTGTACGGCAATGTTACGACAATTCATCAGCCGAGTTTAACACCATCGACATCATGAGCATTACGAAACGCCTGAATATCCATGCGTTTACCCCCCGGCAGCTGCACTTCCAACAGCCGCAACCAGCCTTCTCCCGTCGCCACATCCACCTGCTTATCATGACACCTGACTGTACCCGGGGACGCAGATACATCCCCATCCACAACAGCCGATTTCCAGATACGCAACACTTTGTCCTGATAAGTTGTTTGCGCCACCGGCCAGGCATTCAAACCACGAACTTTTCTGTCCAATTCCTGGGCAGACAACAGCCAGTCCAGAATCGACTCGCTTTTATCTAGTTTTTCCGCATAGGTCACCTGCGATTCATCCTGTTTTTCGGCAACGACAGAGCCATCTTCCAGTTGCATTAACACCTTCTTCAATCCCATTGCCCCCATTGTCGCCAGCTTATCATGCAAATCGCTGGATGTATCATAATCAGAAATCTCACAGACTTCCTTATGTAACATATCACCGGCATCCAGTTTTTTAACCATTTTCATAATAGTCACACCGGTTTCTTTATCACCCGCCATCAGCGCCCTGTGAATTGGCGCCGCACCACGCCAACGTGGCAATAATGATCCATGCACATTGATACAGCCTAATTTTGGAGTGTCCAATACCGTCTGCGGTAAAATAACTCCGTAAGCGACCACCACCATCAAATCAGCGGCAAGACTCCGCAATTGCTGTTGCTCTTCTTCGGTTCTCAAGGTTTGTGGTTGAAAAACCGGTATACCGGCACTCACAGCCAGGGACTTAACCGGACTCGGTGTTAGTTGTCGACCCCGGCCTGCAGGTCTGTCCGGTTGCGTATAAACAGCACACACCTCATGCGCAGTATCAATCAGCATTTGCAAAGTTGGGACGGCAAACTCAGGAGTACCGGCAAAAATAATTCTCATGTAAATTCCTGTTATTTGCGTTGCATTTTATGAATTTTCTCAAGCTTTGCCTGAATTCGCCTCCTTTTTAATGGCGATAAATAATCCACAAATAACTTGCCTTCAAGATGATCTATTTCATGCTGAATACACACAGCCAACAAATCCCGAGCCTCCATTTCATAGCTTTCACCCTCTTTGTTCAATGCTTTAAATTTAATATGTTCAGCACGGGTTACTTTCTCAAAAAATCCCGGTACTGACAAACACCCTTCTTCAGACTCTTCAACCCCGTCTTTTTCGATAATTTCCGGGTTAATCAAATACATTGGGTCATTTTTTTCTTCACTGACATCAATCACAATCACGCGCTTATGTATATTAACCTGAGTAGCGGCCAAACCAACTCCTTTTTCTTCGTACATCGTTTCCAGCATATCATCGACCAATGACCTAATGTTATCATCTACAGTTTCAACCGGCTTGGCTTTTGTTCTTAATCGTTTATCGGGAAATTCCAGAATAGTGAGAATAGTCACCCAACACTCCACTTAAAATAATATTTGAATACTGGAATTCTATCTGAATTCATCTAAACTTTAAATTCGGACAGAACCTTACAAATAAAGTTTCAGGATTTAAATATGGCTTTTCGCACAATATTAGGGGTAATTATCCCTTTATTTTTCAGTTCATCTCTCTGCGCTGACACTCTGAAAATCAATCCATCTCACCCTGATCAGTACACCGTAGTAAAAGGAGATACTTTATGGGATATCTCCGGCAAATTCTTACAAAACCCCTGGCAATGGCCAAAACTATGGCGTAATAACCCACAAATCAAAAATCCTCACCTGATTTATCCGGGCGATACTTTACATTTCTCCTATGTAGATGGAAAACCACGTTTAAGCTTATCGAGAAATATCAAACTCCACCCAGACATCAGAGAGTCTTCTATAGACAAAGCTATCAAATTAATTCCGTCAGATGCCATTTCACAATTTTTGACTTCGCCTAAAGTCGTCACCGAAAAAGAACTCGAAAAATCCCCATACGTTATTGATTTTGCAGGAGAACATCTAATTGCTGGCGCCGGTGATAGAATTTACGTCAGAGCCATCCGCGTACCTAAAAGTCTCAACTATACCGTTTATCGCAAAGGCCAGCCTTATATCAGCCCAGAAACTAACGAAACATTAGCTTATGAGGCCACCTATATCGCTGACACCACACTGCAAACAGCCGGTGACCCGGCAACTCTGTTAATCAATAAATCTGCAAGTGAAGTTCGTATTGGCGATCGCCTTATGGTGAGTTCAGCCGGTGAACTGGCGCTGAATTATTTCCCACATGCACCAAAAACTGAAATAAATGGCAGTATTATCAGTGTGCTTGACGGGGTTTCACAAATTGGTCAATTTAATGTGGTCGTGATTGACAAGGGTACAGTTAACGGAATTGAAAGTGGTCATATTCTGGATATTTATCGCCGCGGTCATATTATTCCCGATCAGTTCCTCAATAAGGAAAAAAATGCCACAGTCAAACTGCCTGATGAAATAGCCGGTATACTAATGGTTTTTCGTCCTTTTGATCGCATCAGTTACGCTCTAATCATGGAAGCGAATTCAGCTATCCATGTGCTGGACAGAATTAGAACACCTTAAATACCAAGTTAAGGGAAACTTTGCAGAGTGGAATAACGCCGAACTTTCCACCATTTACTCATAGCGCAACTAGCCGACGAACCCTCCCACCCAAATCATTGAACAGCCCATTGACCATCAATTCATCCAATCACAACAAAACACTCAAATATTGGTTAGCCATGCTGCGAACTCCGGGCATGGGCAATAAAACCATACTGCAAGTTCTCAACCATTTCGAACCCGCCCAGATATTTTCAGCTACTCGTAGCAAACTAGTCGAATCAGGTTTAAAAGAATCCACCATTAACGCCCTAAAATCCCTGGACTGGTCTTTAGTTGAAAAGGATATGGAATGGTTAAGTCAGGCCGGCAATCATGCTTTGACAATTCAAGACTCAAATTACCCAACTCAACTGAAAGAAATTGATAATCCACCGCCCATACTGTTTGTGCGCGGAAATATTGACTTGCTCAAACAACCACAAATTGCTATTGTCGGTAGTCGTAATCCTTCGACACAAGGTTTGCAGACAGCCCTGGAATTTGCAGAAACATTGGCTAAATTCGACTTCACCATCACCAGCGGCCTGGCTCTGGGCATTGATGCCGCCAGCCATCAGGGCGCTTTAAAGGTATCCGGTCACACCATAGCTGTCGCCGGCACAGGTCTGGATCGGGTTTACCCGGCCCGACACAAAGAACTGGCAACTGAAATCGTAAAAAATGGTGCGCTGATTTCGGAATTTCCTCCAGGAACTACCGCCAAAGCCAATCACTTTCCCCGCAGAAACCGAATCATCAGCGGATTGTGTCTCGGCTTACTGGTTGTCGAAGCCGCCAAACAGAGTGGCTCGCTAATTACAGCGAGGTTAGCGCTGGAACAAAACCGAGAGGTATTTGCCATTCCCGGTTCGATTCACAATCCTTTAGCCCGCGGTTGTAACGCATTAATCAGAGAGGGAGCAAAACTTGTCGAAACAACTGATGATATTTTTGAAGAATTAGGTGAATATAATCAAACACCTGAGCAAACCCATCCAGAAAAAAAACAATCAGCACTTGACCCGGAACAACAAAATCTATTGAATTCAGTTATGTTTAACCCCACAACCATAGATTACCTGGTGCAAGAAAGCGGTCTTTCCGTTGAAATCATATCATCCACATTACTGATACTTGAACTGCAGGGTTATATTACTTCGGCAGCTGGCGGTAACTATATACGACTCAAATAATTAACTATGAAAGAAGATATTTTTGATGTTTTAATCTACCTGTTTGAAAATTATCTGGCAGATGAAATTGAAATGTTTACCGATGCGGATACTATTGCAACGGAGCTGATAGACGCCGGCTTTAATCAAGCGGAAATCAACAAAGCTTTTAACTGGCTTGAATCACTTTCCGAGGAAAACAGCATCATTCCAACCGTTTCCTCCGCCTTCAGAATTTTCAGCGATCAGGAAAAAGCTGTTCTGGATATGGAATGCCGAGATTTGTTGCTGTTTCTGGAGCATAGTCAGATTTTAACCCCTGACAGCCGCGAAATTGTGATTGACCGGGCGATGGCGCTTAAAAATGAAAACATCACCCTAGACAAGCTTAAATGGCTGGTTTTGATGATTTTATTAAGCCAGCCAGATGATGATGAAACGGCTTTTTCCAGAATGGAAAATATCGTTTATAACATGACCCCAACATCCTTGCACTAACCCCACCCTCCATGAGTAAAAGTTTAGTTATTGTAGAATCGCCTGCAAAATGCAAAACCATTG
>CAYNIU010000076.1:0-10899 GCA_964397365.1 uncultured Methylomarinum sp.
AAAAACGCCTGGAACAGGAAGAAAAACAGGAATCTTCCCGGCAAAAAGCCATGAAAGCGGAACTTGAATGGGTTCGTTCTAACCCTAAGGGTCGTCATGCCAAAAGTAAGGCACGTCTGGCTCGCTTTGAAGAATTATCTTCAAATGAAGCGCAAAAAAGAAACGAAACCCAGGAAATTTATATCCCGGCCGGTCCACGCTTGGGCGATGTAGTCATTAACGCGGAAAATATCAGCAAAGGTTTTGGCGATAGATTATTGATTAATGATCTGAGTTTCAGACTGCCGCCCGGCGGTATTGTCGGTATCATTGGTCCAAATGGCGCCGGAAAAACCACTTTATTCAGAATGATGGCAGGGTTTGAACAACCGGATTCAGGAACCATAACCCTGGGACAAACTGTTCAATTAGCCTATGTTGACCAACTAAGAGACGATCTGGATCCTAAAAAAACCGTATGGGAAGAAATTTCAGATGGTCTGGATATTATTACGGTCGGTAAATACGAAACACCATCACGCGCTTATGTAGGACGTTTCAATTTTAAAGGTTCCGATCAACAAAAACGCATTGGCGACTTATCCGGTGGTGAACGCAATCGGGTGCATCTGGCTAAATTGCTGAAAAGCGGTGGCAACCTGTTGTTGCTTGATGAACCAACCAACGACCTTGACGTAGAAACCCTTAGAGCCCTGGAAGAAGCGCTACTCGCTTTCCCGGGCTGCGCTGTGGTTATTTCACATGACCGCTGGTTTCTGGACAGAATTGCCACTCATATCCTGGCGTTTGAGGGCGACAGTGAAGTCATTTGGTTTGAAGGTAATTATGCCGACTACGAAGCAGATCGTCATCTTCGTTTAGGGACAGATGCCGATAATCCGCACCGTATCAAATATAAGAAAATCAGCTAATCAAAACAAGAAGTGATGGCATATTGTCATCACTTCAACAAAAAACACTCTTTTATCAGGTTTAACATAATTCATTTAACTAGACAACAATTTATATTACTTTTAGAATTAAAGTCCCTGCTGTTTTTGAAAGACTGGGATCTTTGATGCGTGGACTCATACTTCTATCTGTACATTTTTTTTTAATCATTGCCGTTTTTCTCTCGGTAATTGTGAATTTGTATGCCGCTTCACTTCATACCGAAAATAGCACTCCGATAGATTTACCCGCATTATATTTTAATGTGGACTCAGGGCCAATTTACAGCAAGCCCACAGTCAATACCCCCCCGAAACAACCCAGACTTTTATATCTCTTAAATCAGAAATCTCTGGATACCTCAAAAAATAACAACCCAAGGCGACCGCCGTCTATTTCATCAAACCCAGCAACGGATAACGTAATCAAACCCTATCTGCTTAGTTCTTCAATAAAAAAAGAATATCCTTCTGAATCTTCAGATATTGTTAAAATAAGTTATGGAAAATTAAACGAAATTATGAATGATGAGATATTAGAGGATACTGTACTGATTGCCAGGGAGCTTAATATTAAATTAAACGAAGTTAATCAGAAAATTGATCAAAAAGTCGCCCCCGCTATTGAAGATATTTTTATTATACAGCGATTTTTTTCTTCGTCACCAGAGGAGAAAAATTTTCTGGTTTCAGACAAATCACGACTAAACACAAAACATAAAATAAATATTCCACCGTCTGCTGTTTCTGATACAGAATATTTGGATGATGAACAAATTGACGGATTTTTTGGTTTTTTATTAAGAGCCCCTAAATATTTATTTAATATAAAAAGTCTTATAATTTTTTTAATTGCTTTATTTTTACTGTCAGGAATTATGAAAACCATACATTTCATATTAAATAAAATATACTGAATATCAACAACATGCCGGATAAACAAGTTCGACCTGTTCTATATCATATCCCCGGCCTTGTGGTGAGAACTCTGCATACCCTGCCAATTCAAGCGGCGATAAGTGACCAACAACCCTGACTAATTGTGATAAGCGTATCCCTTGTTCAACTAAATAAATAATATAAGTTTGCCTTAATTTGTCTGCCATTACTCCACCTGCTTCTTCAAAACCAATATCTACCGCAGAATAAAAAAGCATGGCATTCAAATCTTCTACAGAAATTTCATTCGGTTGTCCCCACAGGGAACTCTCCTGAAGCGACTCGTTCAATATTCCTAGCAGCCGTTTACCAACAGGAGTTTGCCTCGGTGGATTTCCAGATAACTTAATATTTTTCTGATCAATATTTATTTGATTTATTTTAAGCGCTGATATTTCTTCCAATGTTAATCCTGACAATAGCAACAACATTAACTGTTGTGTATTTTTATCACTATTATTCAATAATAACTGTATATTTTTATCAGCTATTTTTTTATATTCTGGTGTATAGCTCAGGCCATTCTGACTTTTTCTTTCTATAAAAGCATTACTTTTTGGCTGTTCAATTGTCTCATGTTGCTGGGTGGCTCCAAACCATACCGATATAGGAAATATAAAACCACTTTGTTCAGTTTTATCCTGCATTAAGAACTCACTCATCCATACTGTAAAAAAAGCCAAAACCAAAGAAACTATTAATACAATCAGCGCACCATAATTATAATTGGGACTAATTGCCTGTAGATTTATACTTGCCCGTTCTACGACATCCACTTGCGGGTATTTTTCAAATTGTTTACTTTCTATTTTAATCAACCGATCCCGAGTTTCACGATCCATTTCTTCCAACGACTCCAGGTCATCCATTAACTTTTTATGCCGAGAAAATAAATTATTAAACCTCGCGGCCTTTTTTTTATGTTCATCCAGTTGTTGCCTGATGTTAGCCAGCACTTGCTTAGCGGCCTGATAATCCCGACTCGCTTCTGTCCAGACTATGCTTTTCCCCCTATTCCGCTTCTTTTTTATAGCTCTTTCCAGTTTTTTAATTTGTTCAGGTAGATATTTTAATGAGGGCTGTAAGGCCAGATAATCACGAGTAAAGCGTTTATCAAATTCAGCCAGTTTTTCAGTTAACTCCTGATGGCGCTTTTCCAAATCCCTTAAACTACCTTGTTCCTGTTCTGGCACGACTGTCTGGTCATTTGCTATTGCACGGTTTATGGCATCCAATCTGGCTTTGGTTTTAACCGCATTTTCATTAGCTTCGTTAAAAGCTTCTGTCAGACTTTTTAATGTCGTCGGCAACTCATTTTCTTCCCGGGTAATAGAACTGATATCATGTTCTTTTCTAAACAGCTCCAGCTCCTTTCGAGATTGTTTGATCTTGTTTTCTAATTCTGTTAGTTCGCTTTTGACCTGTTCAACAGTATTATGAGTGGAATTTTTAATGCTCAAGGCTCTGGCATCAAGATAAACATCTATCCAGGTATTAATCACAACAGGAAGAATTTCAGGAACCGGGCCTTGGGCAAACATATTTAACAGATTTGTTTCCTCTATAGATTCAACATTCAACATATTACGAATATCCTGCAATGTCAGATCAAATCCTTGTAAATTACTATCCACAGACTTAATTCTGGCTAAGGTTTCTGATAATAGTTCAGCACCTAACAATTTTTGTTTTTGAATAGTCACATGCTGAAGATCTACATCGCCACTGCTTTGATCTACTGCTGTGGCGGCAGAAGTCAATAATGTTGCATTACTTTGGTAAACTGGCGGCCTGGAATAATTAATAATCAGCCCTAAAATGAAGCAGAATAAAAATGAAACTGTGAAAATTTTCAATCTTGAAGAAAAAAAACCTGGGCTCGTGGTATATTGCGTCGAAAATTGTCGGCTTGGTTGAGATAAATACTCTATTTTTGCTTGTTGTTTCATTCCAAAACCTTGCTGTTATATTATTTGGCCAAATTATGCGCTTACTTTTTTTTAATGCTTTTAATAAAGCAAATTCTATAATCTCTGGAACATATCTACCGGTTAAGCAGCTTTCCCTGTTGACTAAAAAGTCAGCTAATTTGTTATATCTTTGCCTATTAAATGGCGACAAAAATTTACCCTTTATTGCATTAACGTCTTTCATTCGTCAACTTTTGGTTTTATTTATTATCGTCCTAAATCCAATAAATTCATATGCCATCTCAATCACGGACGAAAAATCAGCTAGCGAAATTCGCAGCAACACTAAAACCCTCAGTTCTCACACAGCTCAAGCGCTTTTACCCATTTTACCGAAAACTGTCACAATACCTAGCGGCTGCTATCAAATGGGCAGCCATCTTTTTGACTCGAACCGCAATAAAAATGAAACCCTCCATAGAGTCTGTATTAAACGCTTTCAAATGGCCGTCCATGAAGTAACAGTGGCTGAATTCAAATCTTTTATCAAAGCGACAAATTACATCACCGATGCTGAAATTGATTTCCAGGCTCCCGGGTGTTGGTCATATGATGCCTCACAAAAAACAATCTGGGGCTGGCAACCTTGGGCAAACTGGAAAAAACCAATAAAAATCACGCTCAACGATAATGACCCTGTTACCTGTGTCAATTTTTATGATATTGTTCAATATATTAACTGGCTCAATAAAACCACTGGTTATACTTACCGATTGCCAACTGAAGCCGAATGGGAATATGCCGCCCGGGCCGGCAGTTCCAATATTTATTTTTGGGGAAATAACCCCGATTTATCTTGTCGTTATGCAAACACCGCCGATTTAAGTGAATTTGCAACCATGAAATGGTCTGAAAGCAATCATTGTAATGATCATTTTTTCTTCAGCGCTCCTGTAAAACAATATCTGCCAAATCAATTTGGTTTATACGATATGCTGGGAAATGTCTGGGAATGGACCTGTTCGCAATACCAAAAAGCATATCAGGGACAAGAGCTACAATGTATTCAAAACGAATCGAAATATCCGGTTTTTATTGCTGTCCGCGGCGGCGGATGGAATGCCGGGCCAAACCGGACACGCCTGGCCTACAGAAATTGGGCAAAACCCTGGATACGTATAGCAAGCTGGGGGTTCAGGTTAGTCAAAGCTAGCAATGACGCGCTAACATCAAAAAATAAATCCCGAAAATCAATGAATTTATTACCTTTGTAGCCTGAAATGCTTATATTATCTGATTTTACAGGCTATAGTTGCAAAGTCTGCGCCTAAAAAATGCCATAGACGACTCCAGGTTTTGTTTGGCCTTCGAGGTTAATCCTTCCTGAAGCTGCCACTTATAACCTTTGATTGTCAGCAAATAGACTTCAGGCGTATACTCAAAACAGGTTTGACAGGTCGCCATTATTGATGGAATTGAAATGGCATGAGAAGAAAAGCTGATATCCATCTTCGCTTCCAGCTTTTCCAGATGGAAAGAGTCAACCTCGGGTGATTTGGTCGCATCTACAAACAATACCTTCTTTTTATAGCTGATCAGATCAGCATCTTCCAGATGTAATTGATAATGGCGTATAATCTCGGCCTCTGGGCACAGGGATTCAGCTTCCAGCCAATCAATAAAAGCCCATCCCAGACCGTCATCCTGCCTACCGACATTACCAATACCGTAAATAAGGCAAGAAGTGTCGTTATAACCGCCCGAGCTTATCATGAATTGATGGTTCAACGTTTTTTTTCAGCCATGAAGCTCCCATTTGCATCAACTACAGAAACAACCAACGGCATCTGCCCCATAGCATGAGTTGCACAACTCAGGCAAGGATCATAGGCGCGAATACCGACTTCGATAGCATTCATCAATCCTTCAGTGATTTCAGTTTGTTCCTTGCCCCCTAGATAAGCTTCAGCTACAGCCCGAACTGAACGATTCATCACTGTATTATTCTGGGTGGTTGCGACCACCAGATTGGCAAAAGTAATATTACCGTCCCTGTCTGCACGATAATGATGAAGCAGCGTTCCCCTAGGAGCTTCAACGACCCCAATGCCTTCACCTGTCCAAGCATTAGCAGAGGGAGTTAAAACTAAAGAATCTTTTTGCAGATCAGGGTCATTCAATAACTCCTTAATCAGTTCAGCCGAATGTAGAATTTCAATTGCACGCGCCCAATTGGTATGCAAGGTCATATCATTTGACTTGCCTTTGGTGTAGTCGTGGAATTGTTCCAGAGCCGCCTTCGCAAGCGGTGTCGAATCAGAATAGGTTTTTGTCACATTGACACGTGCCAGAGGCCCTACCCTTACAGCTCCTGCATCTCTGCCAAGATCCTTGAGAAATGGAAATTTCATATAGCTCCATGCTTCTGTTGCTTCAGAGAAGTGATCCAGATAATCATGATAATCAAGCTCACGAATAATATTTTTATTCTTGTCAATAATACGCATTTTGCCATGATAATAATCCACATTATCATCATCCCCTACCAAACACATATTCAATGCCGGAACTTTTGCAAATGCATCGACTTCCGCCCGGTGTTTTTCATGAAAATCCAAAAACACTCTCAAACCATCCTGAGCATATTCAATCACCTCCTCCAGGGAAATCAACCCTTTTTCACCATTAATCAAACGGTCTCTCGCAGCGATACTGAGATTCTGATTAACCCCACCCGGTACTGAATTAATTCCATGCATACGCTTGCCAAGTACGGATTTTATTCCTTCCTGCCCCCATTTACGTAATGCCACGACTCTTTTTACCAATTCGGGATCGGCATCCACCAGCCCCATAATATTGCGCTGCTCGGGCGGAGCGTCCATAGCAAACAACATATCCGGGACAACACAATAGAAATAGGCCGTTACATGAGATTGCAGTTGCTGCATATAATGTCCCAACCGACGCACCTTTTCGGCGGTTGGCAACATCGTTACCCCTGTACTGTAGCCGGCACCAATCATATCATCCAGCGCTTTTGCTCCGCACAAATGATGACTGACAAAACAGATGCCGCAAATACGTTGCAGCAACATCGGCGCTTCCCAGTATGGATGTCCCTGTACAAACTTTTCAAAGCCACGAAACTCTACAACATGAAGTCTGGCATGAGTGACTTGATTATTGTCATCCATATGAATAACGACTTTACCATGACCTTCTATTTTTGATACCGGATCAATAATTAATTTTCTGCTCATATTATTGTTCTCTTTCAATCATACCTGTTCATGGATGTTGGCAAGTCTACTTCCCGGCCGTTAACCAGATCGTCCAATACTTTAAAAATAGCGGCGCTGTCAGGAGGGCATCCGGGAATGAAGTAATCAATCCTGACAACTTCATGCAATGGATAAACTTTATCAGTAATTCTGGGAATATCTTCGTGGTAAGGAATAACTGGTTTAATGTTCGCTACTGCCGTACATGAATCGACATAGGCTTCTTGCAAACATTCTTCTAAAGTTAGCATATTACGCATAGCCGGCACACCACCCCAGACAGCACAGGCGCCTACGGAAATCAAAATGTCACAATTTTCCCGGTACTCTTGCAGAACCTCTATATTCTCTTCGTTGGCAATGCCGCCCTCTATAAAACCGATAGCGCAATGATACGGAATACGCTTAATATCCGTAATGGATGAACGCGTGATATTTACCTTATCCAGCAAGTCCAAGAGGGCTTCGTCCATATCCAGAAAAGAAAGTGTACAGCCCCAACAACCACAAAAACCTATCATTGCCACTTGGATCTTCGCCGCCTGTTTGGCTTGTATCTCTGGCTCCAAAGCCGTTTTTGGCAATTCATGTGCATAAAATGTACTTTCGGAGGAATGACTCATTTATGTCCTCCCTCTAATACACGTTCTTTGATTGATTTAATCTCATATTTACGCTGTCCGACAGGGGTATCAAATCCACGACCCTTTTCAATAATACAGCCCACAGGACAAAGGTCGGCCGCTTCTCGAACCTGCTCAGATGGCATTGCATTCGCCAGTTCGACATCAATGTCAATCCTGGCGTGAGCGCCACGACCAGCAATGCTGAAAATCTTTTTGCCGTTTTTTTTATCGCGTATAAATTCCACACAGCGCTGACAAAATATACAGCGATCCCGTTCCAGCCAAATAGTTTTGGAAGCATGTTCAACTTTACGCGGCGTAAAACGATACGGGAATCGTGACACCATCATACCTACCTCATAACCCGTTGCCTGCAAATCGCAACGACCGCTTTTTTCACAGCTGGGACAATTATGGGTGCCTTCAGAGAACAACAACTCCACCAGCGCCTTTCGCATATCTGTGACCTCCAGTTCGTTAATCATCACCTCCATACCCTCCCGAACAGGAAGAGTACATGCGGAGATGACATTCCCGTTTACTTTAACAGAACAGATACGACAGGTGCCCAGACAGGGTCTGCCTTTGACATAACAAAGGGTTGGGATATACAAACCATTTTCTGCGGCGACATCAACTAGAGTGTCACCATCCTGTGCATTAATTTTCAAACCATCAATAGTTATCTGAATACTCATGATACCTTATCCCGTACGAGTGTTTTGTATGCCTGATCATGGCTGCGAAGCGCTTTTTCTCTATTAAATGAGGGCAGTAGCGAACTTTGTTGGCGCACCAGTTTTTGCTGATAAATTTCCGGGAACTTTTCCAATGTTGTCAATATAGGTTTAGCCGCCGTTGTACCCAAGCCACAGCGACTTGCCTGAAGCAATCTGCCCCAGCTGATGATTTCATCCACATCCTGCTGACGACCCTGACCGTCAATAATAGCTTTTACTTTGTGTAACAGCTCAACCCCACCGGCACGACAGGGTACACAGATACCACAGGATTCATCGACAAAAAATTCCATAAAGTGCTTAACAACGCTGAGAATATCTCTGCTCTCATCAAAGACCATCAAAGAACCATTGCAGGACAGGTCGCTGTAACAGAATTTACGCGCTCCATCCTTTGCCACTGACACACATTCCCCCGAAGGCCCACTGACCTGTACTGCTTTAGCCTGCCTGGCACCTACCATCTGCAATACCTCATTGAGAGTAAGCCCCCACTCAATCTCATAAATACCGGGAAACTGGCAATCACCAGAGACACAAAGTAAGCGAGTACCTGTAGAATCATCAGTCCCCATGGAGCTGAACCATACCGGGCCTTCTTCAATAATCCGGCTGATGGCCGCAAAGGTTTCAACATTATTAATGCTGGTAGGTTTACCAAGATAACCTTGCTGAATTGGGTAGGGCGGTTTAACGCGTGGCGTACCCCGCTTGCCCTCACAGGATTCAATCAATGCGGTTTCATCACCACAAATATAAGCACCGGCTCCCATTTGAATACGAATGTCAAAATCAAATGCAGCATGATCAAGTATTTGCCTGCCTAACAGCCCTAGGTCATAAAATTCCTGTATCTGTTGTTGTAAATAATCCTTGAGATAGCCGTATTCAGCCCGCAGATACAGAATACCGCAGCGAGCTCCAATAGCATAAGCTGCAATCACCATACCCAACAATACATCTTTGGGGGAACGCGTCAGCAAAACACGATCCTTGAAAGTACCCGGCTCACCTTCATCTGCATTACAAATGATATATTTCTCATCCGCTTCAGCATTCCGACCCAACTGCCATTTTAAACCGGTGGAAAATCCCGCCCCGCCACGACCACGAATCTTGGAGGCGGTAACGATTTCAATGACCTTTTCCGGCGGGATATCCAGACAATTCTTCAGAATAGATTTATAATTTCGGTCGTTCTTGAAAAACACAGACCCCTGGTTACGAATATTACTGGCAACCATGGTATCTATATAGACCACATCTTTACTCGACAATGTCAGTGGATTCGCAATTTCAGCCGCTGTTTTACCCTGTTTCAACAGCTCAATAATAGCACTCACTTTCTTGGGGGTCAGACAGGTGAATACCACATCATCAATCATCATCGCCGGCTCCTGGTCGCTGAGACCAATACAACTGGTATCATAAAGCGCGAAAGTATTCGAATGATTCATCCCGCCAAAAGAACAGCCTGTTTCTTGCTCCAACGCCAAGCGAACCTCGTTATAGCCATTTATTCCAGCAATTACTGTATTACTCAGATAGATTTTATGTTTTCCTGATGGTTGAGAATGGAAAAAATGATAGAATGAAAGGGTTTCTTGAACATCTATAGAGGACATATTCAGACCAGCTGCCAACTCCCCCACAGCCTGATCAGAAATATAACCTTGCTGTCGTTGTACATCCCACAGAATATCAATCAACCGGGTCTTGTCCAATTGGTAATCTTCTAAAATTGATTGAACATTTTTGTTCATTTCTTTACCCTCTGGTGTTCGTCAAGATGATTGTCTCCGATGCAAGTACATGGCACCAGTCTATACGCCTCGTTTATGGCCAACCAATTTTTAAGTACAGCAAATCTCAGTCATATCACTACCTAAATGATGTGCTGGCCACTATACTCATCGCCGTTCAAAATCAGCAAGTTTTGTTATACACAGAAAAAGTCAGCATCAACCATCAATTAAGTCTACACTGAATACAGTACTCATTTTTCTTTGACCCATGCCATGCCTTAAATGTTATTGAAATATCAGGTCGATATTGTACTAGACTACTCTCTGTATAAAATACTAAGCTTATATCACATCAGAATAATATGAAAGTCAGCATTATCCTGCCCGCCAAAAACGAAGCAAAAAATTTATCTGCTGTACTCAAAGATATTTCAAAGGCTTTGCCTAAAACAGAAATCCTGGTAGTCGATGACGGCTCAACCGATGAAACTGCTACACTGGCTAAACAGGCAGGCGCCCGGGTCATCAGCCATCCATACAGCCAAGGCAACGGTGCCAGCATTAAAACCGGCGCCAGAAATGCCAGGGGCGACATTCTGATCTTTATGGATGCCGATGGACAACATAATCCAGCTGATATTCCCCGGCTATTAGACAAATTAAATGAGGGCTACGATATGGTGGTTGGCGCCAGAAAAGCCAGCACCCATGCCAGTCTGTTCAGAC
>CAYNIU010000077.1:0-10776 GCA_964397365.1 uncultured Methylomarinum sp.
TTTATGGACTGTACTTGTCTGACAAGGCCATAATTTTTGCCAATGCGGTTACCTTTCTGTTGGCAGCATCCATACTTTCCTTCAAAGTGTACAACACGATTTTTAAAAAAGGTTAACCGCTTTTTCCGTGATTCCTAGGCCAGCGCCTACTGTACTGGTCTAATAGGCCACGTCAGCTATCGCTTGAAACAGAAAATCAACACATAATTTTTTTGATCCAAGGGGGGCAAAATTATTGTCCGAAAGGGGGGGTAATTATTTTGACCTTTGACAATTATCTTTAGATGTAGTACTTTCATCGCCGAGATCAGCCGCTAAGGGTGCAATCTAGAGCGTTTATTCTAACGATAAAAGTGGTGAGTCATAGGGTATTATTAGAAAACAAGCAAAAGATATGGCTCATAATACCATTGATGAAGTGCGTCAATCGACTAAATTAAGACATCCAGACAGGGCAATCGCACTATAATCAGGTTTCCTTTATATATCAGTTGGTTATAACCGCTACCTGAAGACGGGGTAAATTATAACGTATTGATTTATAGTTATTTTTTAAGCGTAGCGATTGCTCATGGCATTCAGAAAGGTATTAGCAATTGGTTTAGAAAGGGATTGGTGATTTGATAAATAGTGTTTTTGGTCGGTAATTGCGGAATATGAATCAGATGAGGAAAAAAGAGTATGGTTATAAAACAAATTATTTATTCTTTCATGGCCGTGGTCTTAGTTATGATATTTAGTACACAAATTGCCTTCGCAGATGTGATGGCTGTTTATAACATGACTAGTCGAGATGGCAATGGTACACAAACTATTCATTATAAGGATAACAAGCATGTTCGTTTAGATATGGCTAATAATACAATGCGTCATCCAATAACCTTAATAAAACTTGGTGATAAGGTTTATGTTATTACCGGTAAGGTTGTGCAGGATATGGATCAGATGGCTGAAATGATGTCGATGATGGGGAAGGGAGTAAAAAACCGCCAAACTGAACGGGTGCCAATTAAGTATGAAGATACTGGAAAAACGGAAGTAATTGCGGGCATTAAAGGCAAGGTGTACCATTTTGTCGAGCGAGGAAAACAGCATGAAATTGTATTTGGAGACGATGAAAATTTACAGGCTGCCACATTGGGCGTTATAGCAATGACTAAAGCTGTATTAGGAACAGGAATGATGCCCGATAATGCATTCAGTCAAATTCAACAAGACTCATCAATTAAAAATATGGCTTTATTGCGCTTGGATGAAGTTATGCGATTACAATCAATGAATAGTAATCCTATTCAAAATACCGTATTTGTGTTGCCTGAAAAACCGCAAGATTTCGGCGGCGCAGGTATAGGGGGGCTTTTGAAAGGGTTGATGGACAAGTAGAAAATAGCGTCCTCACAGAGATAGACAAAATGACCAAGGCAAGGAATGGTGCCAGTAATGGCTGTGAGTGAACTGCAAAAGGGGTTTGTGGTAAGGGTGACAATTGTTGTGGCATTGTTGCTTGCCGGATTGGTGTTGACGATGCTATCCGATAGTCTGATTGCAGGTATGGAAACAGCCTCAGACATGAACATGTATTCCTGGCTTAAAATGATTGTCGGTTTGTTGTTATTTGCGGCCACGCCACTGGCGGCAATGATTACACTGCACTATGGTGGCAGACATAAGGAGGCGATTCGTGAAAATACAAACCTGTTTCGCCTGCTGACGATATATCGCATTCTGTTCTGGCTGTCGATTGTTGTTATTGTGGTAGCCATTGTAATTGTGTTCTGGCTTGCTATGCATCTTGGTTCAGTACGGTAAGCAATAAGTGTTTATAAAATAGGGGGAATTAGGGTGAGCAACATAAATACAATAAATCTAGAGAGTATGCTTGCTCGTTTATCTTTCTTTGGTAGGGGTATTGATTTTTTGTACGACAATATTTGCAGTCGAATTGAATAAGAAATCTGCGCATAAATTATCCAAGGATGTTAATAGGTAAATTGGAAAGTGTTAACTCCGGTCGTGATCATTAAGTCGAGCAGCTTCAACGTGATTTAAGTGCAAGGAGTACGTCTATAAAAAAAGCTAACGATATGATTAAAAAGGCAAACAAGTCGAAAGAGAAAATAATCCGAGATATTTGCTAAATGGATTCACCTAGGGAAGCGCTGATCAAACCATCCCTGATTTGTCAGCACCCACAAAGCGGAAATACGATTTCCGCTTTGCTTATAAAATCAATGGCTTGCAGTCATAGATTTTGGTGGACATCCTTGTGCCACAGGGATCGCGAATAAATCAGCGCTTCCTTAGGAGATTGTTATGAGAGATAAATGGTTAAAGAGACCTTTGCATATGATGACAGCCATCATGGCGTTAGCAATACTGGTGGCTTCAACAGCACAAGCCGAACCGCCTCAAAAGGCATTAGCGGCTGATATAGTGGGTACGTTTATTGATGGGGTAGCGAGTGGTCTGGGTAGTTTAAGTGGGTCTTCGCCAACCCAAATATTGGCAACTTGTTCGGCTGAACTGGGAGAGTGTTGGAAAGCGCACGGGTTGAATAAAGACAATCAAGAGCAGGTGCAAGACATCTGCTGGAAAGAGATAAAAAAATGTCCAAAGGTGTGTAAGGAACAATATTTTAGTCTTCGTAAAGCGGGGGTAAAGAGCACAGAAGCAGACGATGAGGTGCTTTTCGGAACCCCTTCCTGCGTACCAACTTTAGATGAATCCATAAATCCAGAAAAGTTAACACCCAACAATAGCACGCTACGTTTAACAGTAACATTGGCAGGTCAAGCAGTAAAAGCTAATATTGAGCTTATTGCACTTGATGCACAGGGAAAGGAACGCCCCGCGACAATGACGTATAACCCAGGCTACATTAATACCTATTTACCCAATCCATCTGATCTTATAAGTCCCTTGGCGATGTCTGTACATGCAGGAAAGTATCATTTTCGCGTGTTCTCTTCGAACGCTTATCCCGATCCTAAAATCTATTCATTTAGCACACCCACTGAAACCGTATCAATTGAGGATGGACAAACACTGAACAAGGCTGTCGAAATTGCAGGGGGACGTCTAAAGGTGAGTTCTCGGGCACAAGATAAATATGGCAAGCCAGTGACAACACGTCTTGAAATCAGACGATCGGGAGAAGCACCCAATTATCACGGATATCCTACTCCACTAAATATGCTGATGCCTGTTGATAAGTACCAACTTATCGCGACTGAGTCAGGTGAGGATGGAAAAAGAATAACAAAAACCTTTGATATTGAAATTGAGGCCGGGAAACTGGCGACACAATCTCTGTTCTGATGCACGATGATGACTAAAATGAAGAAGAATGGGCAACAAAGGGGACTATTGTTTTGCCTGTTGATCTTCTGTGTGGCTGGTATGACTACCAGTCTAGCTGCACAGAACCAGCCGGATTTGATTCCCGTGGTGGTTGATGCCAACCATGGATACATAGAGGTTCGTAATATCGGTGATGCAGTGGCCGGACCCAGCCAATTATTTGTTATCTGTTCAATGATCCGTTCTGGTAGGCCGACCGTTTCTTGTGCCACTGGATTGCATTTACCCGGATTTATCGAAAAATGGAATACGCTACCCTTTGATATCCCCGCCTTACAGCCTGGTTCTAAATATCCCCTACATTTATTTGGTAGCGGTTCTTTTCCACGCCCGACAGATGCCTACTATGGAATGCGTATTACTATTGATCCGCGGAAAAAAATAGCGGAGTCCAATGAGGAGAACAATTACACGCGCTTGGATACAACACCAGATTATGCGACTCAGGAGGAAGGGCTGGGATTATTGCATATCAAGGTTTTGATGGATGGCAAACCTGTAAAATCAGCGATAGTGGTAACCCGGCCAGCTAATCCAAATCGAGTTGTCTTGCAAACCGAATCCATGCCTGGTAGGAGAGGCAGACAGATGCAACAAACGCCATTTGAAGAGTCATTACCTGTCGGGAAATATGATCTCTATGTTCACACCGAACTGATGTCACCTCTGAAAATTTATTTGCAGACAAAGGCAATGCCTATTGTAATTAAAAAAGGCGAGCAACTAGAAAAAACAGTCACGATCCCCTCTGGACACTTACAGCTATCAACCACTGTAGAAGGAAAAAAGACGACAGGTGTAAAAGTGAGCATAAACGGTTCTAACAGTAATTTTAAATCCTTTTCAAGTAATGGCATCCTCGAAACGCCTGTAAATGTCACCATTCCGGCAGGTAGCTATACACTTCGAGCAAGGAATGTGAACGAAAAGCAGACTCAGACTGTTAGCGTAGATATCAAAGCCGGAAGTGTTATAAAAAAATCACTCAAGTTTGATAAATTGCGCATAGGATATTTGAAACTGAATTTAATAATGGACGGGAAGGTAATACCTTACCAAATTGGCAGAATTTCGTCCCAACAGTCTTTGCTTGCCGATGTGGATCTTATTTCAGCTGAAACTGGAGAAGCCGTTACACCGCTAGAGACAGTCTCTGATGGCGACCGTCAATCGATGAAACTTCGAGTCGGGGTGTATGATTTAAAGGTTCACGAGCGGACTATCGGAGGTAAAGAGATAGTGATAAAAGGCATAGCTATTCGAGAAAGGGAGACTGTTGAAAAAACTGTTGCGATTCAGCCGTTCGGGACATTAAATCTCAAGGCGCGCTGGATCCATCAACCTGTTAACCTTTTAGCTTGTGCTGTTTATCATAATCCAATTAATCTTAATCGCCTAGGTGCACTTATGGGCGGAGGTTCTGGGGCAGGAGGCCGTAGCCGTGGAGATTGTTTTAGTCCTGATGTATCGCTGGCTGCCTCTGTTTCTAGTCTGGGACGTAGCGATGGCAACATTGCTAAGGAAATATACCCCAAAAGGGATACAACCAACAATGATATTAAAATCATCAAAATTGAACCGGGTGTTTATGATGTAGCCGTCTGGCCGGTAGGCCATCGAGAAATGGAACAGACTCTGAAAGGTGTTGAAATCGTGTCAGATGGCAATACACAAAGAAAACTTGAATTTCGCTGGCCGGGTAAAAAATAGGATAAGAGATGTTTGAATCGATACTGTTTATTATTGTAGTGGCAATTGTTTATTGGAGATTCATTCGCAAAGCCAAGGCTATGGCACCCATGATGGGCGAACTCGCTAAACGCGGTATTGATATTAAGGCGAAAATAATAAAGAAATATCAGGTTCAATCTAACTTTGGAGGGTTTCGCTATTATCTGGTTTACTCCTTTATACTTGATAACAATCAGTGTTTTTCCAAAGAGATATCTTCGAGTTATGAACAGTGGGAATCGCTGGAAGAAGGGGATACGCTACCGGTTGTCTATCTGGCTGAAGACCCTAATTCCAGTACAACAAAAGAGATGGCTGAAAAGTAAAGAAATCAAGATGGTTGAAAAAAATCGTTGCTGCGGTGACTTTCATGTTGCTACCCACACTGTAGCAACATCGTAAGCATGAGCCGGAAAGCTGCTGGATGAGATGCAGGTGCAGGGTACTTGCGGCATTACCTATGCGGCAAGCTGGCTTCAGGTATGGCATTTCAGTGCCATAAGGTGTGTAGAGAAAAGGCTCAGTGCAAGGCATGGATCTATGTAAAACCGAATATGATACAGGGGCCGTAGGCCTTGTTGGTTAAAGGCAAATGTACCTGTTGCCCGCAAAAACAGTTGTTGCATATCAGGCGTCAAGTTGAAGAGAGTAAATAGTATAAATGGAGGGAAGGAAATGTTGAGATTAATTGTTTCAGAACTGCTTTTTGTAATTCTTATACATGGAGGAATATCGCTTACCTATGCGGCACCTTTTACTTTGGATGAAAATTTAAAGCCACATGAACTGAAGCTAAGGGATCTGAAAGATCATCCAGGTATTCTATGGACTGGAGCCAAAGGCACATTAGAGACAACATCGCATTATATCGTTGTGAATGGTATGAACGTGCAGCGCCAGAAATTGGCTATTATCATAGCCACAGGGGATCAATCAGTTGAGTTGGATGTAGTGAAGAATATCTGGGATGAACGGTTGCAACATTGTGAGGCAGTAGCCGGCGATTCATGTGAATTGGATTTTAGAACAGGCGGGGATGCTGGGTTTAAAATATCAGGTTCAGCCGATGCTACATACGAGTTTGTATTGCTGTCTGGCCCAGAACACGCTGTGCAAGAGACACTTAAATCCCCCATTTACTCGGTAAGTAAAGGAAAAATAAATGAGATGAAGATCAATGCTGGTGAAAAAACTGTAAATTCTGGGGAGGAATCGAATACGGTCAGTTTTCAAGCTATTGTTATCGTCATGTTGGCCGTGCTTATTTTCTTGGTTTTGATTGGAGTCATCTTGATGATGAAAAAAAAATCAACATTGCTCAGTTTGTTTTTGTTGGTTTTCTTGGCTGGACCATTTTTACCCCATTCGAGTCATGCTGATGGAGTTTTTGAGGAATCAAAAGATTTTGGAGATAAAGCAGGAAAAGTGAAATCTAAGCTTGATGTTATTGAAAAAGGCGTTAAGTTATCGAAAACATGGCTCGACAAATGTGAAGCGACGGGTAACCCTCCTGGCGAACCCCAGATCCCTTCTTTTTGTTCTGGGAATGATGACTGCAAGCAATGCTATTCTGATGCCCGTGCGGACTTTAACACGGTTAGGGCAAAACTAGAGAAGTTGCGGGTTATTTATGCTTGCAGTACCAAGTTCAGTAAGTCAGCAATTGCCTTTGGTGATGGTTCTTCTGGTGTACATGGCGTGGTTGGACTGGTCTGGCAAACCCAAAAACTGGAAATTCAAAAGTCTGTTTCAGGTCTTGAAAAAGCATATGACAGAAAATATGTTGAATTAATAAGTAAGTTGCATACATCTATGGTTGCGATGGGTGAGTGTGAAAAGAAATTTGGAGTAGAAGATTGGTATGATCGCTTCGGTTTTATCTATTATGAATTTATGTCGGATAAATATAAGCGGGCGGACTAGAGGATCATAGCCATGAAATATCATACTTTTTCTTGCATTGTGGCAGGACATCTCTTGTTCCAGTTTATATTGTCTTTGCTGCTATTAAGCAATGCGTATGCAGATGATGTACAGGCTACAGATCGCGCTAAAGTAGCATTTCAGACAGCAATAACGAAAGGTGATGTCCAACAGGCGAAGAAAATTTTATATGGTCTTGAAGATGGTATTTCACGGATCGTGGTATTTAGTAGTCAAAAGCGATTTGCCAGCATGAAAAAACTAGAATCACAAAACAAACCTGTGGCCTATGAAAAGATGGCCCTGTTCCTGAGTAGTATCAATGCTAATACGCTTTATAAGCCAGACTGGAACAGCGTTACGACTACTACCACTACCGTTTCTGGTACAGTAAAAGATGACATCACATCACAACGATTGGCTGGAGTGAAAGTTATCGTTGCCGGCCGTGAAACTACAACAGATACGAATGGCGTTTTTTCGTTAACAGGATTACCCGAGGGAACATTTGATTGGTTTGTTATTGCTCCAGGATTTGCATCACTTGAATTAACAGGAATCATCAGCGCCGATGCCGCCAGTAGCAGGGCAATGGATTTTATACTACACAATACGACTCCCCAAAAAATAGTAAAAGGCACTGAGACTATTGATGGAACAGTTGTAGATGCCCAAACAGGTAAGCCGATTGCTGGGGCCAAATTTGTAATAGCACCCGTCAAAGCAGATGCTTCTTTTGCTAAAGGAGCTGAAACTGACAGCAATGGACATTTTACATTGACCGGTGTTCATGTTGGCCTATCCGAACTGTCAATTATGCCCAAAGATTTGCTCTTTCATTTACCTTTTAGCCAGAAGGTAAATATCTCGGGCGGAGGGAAAATACATACAGTAGTATGGAAATTGGAGCGCTCAAAAGGTGAGATTGAAATCCCGGCTGGAACATGGTTCGGTATAGTTTTACGCTCAGATACTGAGGAGCCAATTGAAGGTGCACGTATCGAGATGAAGAAAAAATGGACAGTCAGTGATAAGGATGGTCACTTTTCAATTGCACTCCCAGACACGGCAGAATCCCTTGATATTAAAGATATTCAAGCGATGGCTACTTTAAGTGCGGCTGAGAAGCGTCAGGCTCTTGAGAAGTTTTACGCTACAATGGAATCGGGAGATACACTGCAGCTAGACAATTCTTATCTCTTGAAGGCTAGCCACAACAGTTATTCCGAATTTTCCGAAACATATCCAGCCAAAAGGGATATCAACAAAAAGATGGTCATTCATCTTGACCCTCTGAATATTGGCGATATTGAGGGTATTGTCGTTGATGCTATAACGGGAAAGCCTGTAGGGATAGCCACAGTTCAAGTGCAAAACCAAAGCACCCATAGCAAGGCTGATGGAACATTCTCGTTTAAAAAATTACGTAGTGGTGACCTCATCTTGCAGGCCAATGCTCAGCGTTATCAAACTGCTGAAAATAGAATCAGCCTGAAATCTCTTGATACAGCACAAATCAAATTCGAATTGCAACCGATCACTGTCGGTACGGTGATGGGTTTAGTTGTCAATGCTGTTGATCAAACACCATTGGCTGGTGCAACCATTACTGCAGACACTCAAACTGCAATCACCGATGTACAAGGTAAATTCACATTGTCGGATATGAGGGCAGGATCACGTTCCATTCAGGCGAGTAAGCCGGTGTTTAGAGCTGGAACGGCTACTGTGGAAGTAGTAGCGGCTGAAAGTGTAAATGTGACACTGAAACTTGATCCGATTACCACAGGTACAGTGATAGGCTTGGCATTAAATGCGGCAAATCAGAAGCCGTTGGCCGATGTAAAGGTAACACTGGGTACGCTTTCGGTAATGACAAATACAAAAGGTCAGTTCAAATTAGCTGATGTGCGTGCTGGGGATGTATTGCTTATGGGAAGTAAAGAAGTATTTAAACCTGTTACACAGAGTGTGAAGGTACTGGCTGCGAAGAATGTCGACGTGACATTGAAGTTTGAGCCAATCACTGTCGGTACGCTTATGGGGCAGGTAATCAATGCTATTAACCAGAAGCCACTGGCTGGTGCGACGATTACGGCAGGGACCAAGTCTATAATTACCGACGCACAAGGCAAATTTATACTATCAGACATGAGTGTTGGGCCACTGTCAGTTCAGGCGAGCAAGCCTGTATTTAAGCCTAGTACAGCAGAGGTAACTGTTATTGCTGCAGAGAAAGTAACTGTAATGCTGAAGCTTGAACCGATCACAACAGGTGTGATAACTGGATTGGCGTTGAATGCGGCGGACAAGACGCGATTGGCGAATGTGAAGATTACGCTAGGGACGCGTACAGCAATGACCGATACGCAGGGGCGCTTTGAATTGAAAGATATTAACGTAGGTGATGTAATGATGCAGGCTAGTAAGACAGCATTCAAGCCTGCCTCCCAGGGTGTGAAAGTAGTGGCTGCTAAGAACGTCAATGTAACACTCAGACTTGAGCCCATCACCACTGCTTCAATTAATGGCATAGCGGTAGATAAGAATAGTCAAAAACCTATTTCAGGTGTACGTATATCGATTAGCAATCAGGCAGATGAAACTAATAGAAATGGACGTTTTACATTTAAATCAGTTAATATTGGCGAAGTACAATTGCTTGCCCAACATCCAGATTACAAAACAAATACAAAACAAATACAACTCAAGCCAGGCAGAGTTTATGAGCAAAAGGTAGAGTTGGTACGGAGACGCGAAGATGTAATAGAATTGGAGTCAGCACTTCGCGCTAAGGGAACAGTTGATCTTTATGGTATTCATTTTGATTCTGGAAAAGACCAATTCAAACCATCATCATTACCAACTCTTCAGGCAGTCAGTGAAGTTATAAAAGACGCATCAGGAGAAATATTTGAAATTTCTGGCCACACCGATTCTGATGGCTCTGATAATTACAATCTGGATTTGTCTAAGCGCAGGGCTAGAACGGTCATGAATTGGCTGATTGAGCATGGTGTCAAATCAGAACAACTTAAAGCGAGTGGATATGGCGAGACGAAACCGATTGTTCCAAACAACAATGCAGCAGGCAAAGCACTGAATCGACGTGTACAGCTTAGAAAGGTAAGATGAGTATTAGTAGTTCGTACATAGGTCTCAAATAACCTTATACTACTTATAAAAGATTGATCTTAACGATTCTATCATATTAATCAGTAAGTTGTTGTATTGTGGTGCAAATGGCAAGGCGGGATGGTTTTTTGAACTGATAGCGTTTCTGGTGGTGGAAGATGGAAGGATGAAGTGAAAGACCTTAGGAGCAGAGCAAGGGGGTGCTTTGTGTATTATTCGCGTGTATACAGCATTGCATTACCGAAAACAACAGAAGCACAGGTAATTGGCAAGCAGCTGCTTGGATCAATAATCTCGGAGGGGCGGGGGCATTATAGAGAAAGTGTGCGAGCACGATCCGGTACGAAATTTATCAGCGAGATTGAAGGTGGTTTGCAAGAACTTGAAGAAAGCAGTTACTGGCTTGAACTCCTAATCGAAGCTGGAATTATTTCAGAAATGAAATTGGCCAAATTGGTGGATGAAGCTAATCAGCTCACGGTCATTCTGATCACCTGTGTAAAAAAGCCAAAGCAAAAAAAGAAGGTGTCAATCCCCCCCTATGTCAGGATAGTTGTCGCCTCTAATTTTCAGTTAGAGGTAAGTAAAAATGAGAGCAAGATTTACTCAATCATTTAAAATACAAGC
>CAYNIU010000078.1:0-10743 GCA_964397365.1 uncultured Methylomarinum sp.
CGGTGTACGTGAGTATCCTGCACGGGTAAAATGCGCGACATTGGCTTGGCATACTTTGGATGCGGCGATTAAAAACCAGGAAAAATCAATATCGACTGAATAACTCATGCGTTCTGTTTTGGCGGTTATGGTGGATGATGAAAATGACAGTACGGCCAGTCAGGCATTGGCTGACAGGCTGGCTGTGCCTTTGTTGGCCGCAACAGAAGTGAGCCAAGATAGCGCATTTTCGTTGTTTTTAAGTTATCGTGACGGTTGTTTAAAACTGCTGGATAAGCAGTTGTTAAAAAAAGGCGGCTTAATGGTCAATATCGAACCGCGTAGCGGTGAGCAACATTCCTGGCCGGCGTCCAAAAAAAGTGTTTTTGCCCGGGCTATTGGTAAAAAAACACAATCAGTGGTCGACGCCACAACAGGTTGGGCGCAGGATAGTCTGGTATTGTTTCGCATGGGTTATAAAGTCACCTGCATTGAACGCTCACCGGTAATGATTGAATTGATTCGAGATGGTTTTAATCGTCTGTCACAAAAAGACTGGGTACAGAGACGCCGCTTACAAGCACCGGATTTAATGTCCGGTAATGCCATTGAAATTCTAGATTCACTGAAATTTCAACCGGACTGTATCTATCTTGACCCCATGTTTCCTGCCAAGCGTAAAAAGTCAGCAAAAGCAAAAAAGGCAATGAACGTGTTGCGCAATATTTTAGGAGATGATGACGATCGGGAGGCTTTGTTTGCCGCAGCGTTTGCAGCCACAGGCCGGCGAGTGGTGGTGAAAAGTCCTGATTATGCCGCTCCCTTGGGCGGAGAGGTCGATGAGGTCTTTCAAGGGAAGTTATTGCGTTATGATGTCTATATTAAAAGAGGTATGGAGGACTGATGTCTGACTGGGTGGATGTGGCAGCCGCAGAAACGGTTGCCGAAGGGGAGTATGTGGTTGTTGATGTGGATGGTACGGATGTCGCTGTATTTAAAATTGACGGACAATTTTATGCCATAGAAGATGTCTGTACTCATGATGGCGCTGAAATTGCCAGTGGGGAATTGCAAGGGGATGAAATTGTTTGTCCTCGGCATGGTGCTCGTTTTTGCGTTAAAACGGGTGAAGTAAAATGTGCGCCCGCCTATGAAAATATTGATACTTTTCCATTGCAGATAGTGGAAGGGCGTGTTCAGGTTCGTGATGATCGCTGGGATTAGGAAGTAAGATGGACTATTTTGTCTGGAATATAAATCCAATTTTATTTGACTTTGGCGCTATTAAAATACGCTGGTATGGTTTGATGTTTGCCAGCGCCTTTATGTCCAGTTTTGCTGTGATGCAGTGGATATACAAGCGGGAAGGAAAAAATATTGAAGAGCTGGATCGTTTGCTCTGGTTCATGGCAATCGGTACGATTGTCGGTGCGAGGCTGGGGCATTGTCTGTTTTATGATCCCGGTTATTACCTGAGTCATCCCTGGAAGATTCTGGCTATCTGGGAAGGTGGTCTGGCCAGTCATGGCGCCATTATCGGTATTTTAATCAGTTTATATTTATATCAGTTGAAAACCAATGATGGTTATCTCTGGTTACTGGATCGTGTGGCTGTAGCCGCTACGATAGCGGCCAGCCTTATCCGGATCGGTAATTTTTTTAATTCGGAAATCTTGGGGATTCCGACAGATGTGCCTTGGGCGATTATTTTTGCCAGAGTGGATTATTTGCCCAGGCATCCGGTGCAACTCTATGAATCATTATCTTATGCGATAATATTTGTTTTATTGATAATCGTTTACAAAAAGACTGCAGATAAGGAAATCAGAGGACTTTTGTTTGGAATATTTACGGTGATGGCGTTTTTTGCCCGTTTTTTTCTGGAGTTTGTCAAGACCAGGCAGGCCTCATACAGCAATGATTGGGGTTTGACTACCGGGCAAATACTCAGTATTCCATTCTTTCTGATCGGTATTGTTTTTATTTTCTGGTCATTACATCAATATCGCAAACAAGCTGCTAATAATCGGTTATAATGCCCGGTTCGATTATGTGCCAAGGTTTTTATAAGTCACTTTGGTAATAACTAAAAAAACCATGCAAGAAATTAACCCGATAAAAAACAAGATTGCTGATCTATCTAATCGCGGACAGGCGTTGAAAAGCTATCTTGACTTTGATAGCAAAAGTGAACGGCTGGTTGAAGTTCTCAGAGAACTTGAAGATCCGGCAATATGGAATAATCCTGAACAGGCGCAGGCTTTAGGTAAAGAACGCGGCTTGCTGGAAACGGTGGTCAATACCATTAAGGAGCTGGAACAGGGGTTAGCCGATCTTGAAGAATTGCTGGATATGGCCGTTGAAGAAGATGATGAGGAAACTGTAGACACCGTCATTGAAGATGTGAACGAATTTGAAAAAAAGGTTGTTGACCTGGAATTTCGTAGAATGTTTTCTGGCGAAATGGATGCCAACAACGCTTTTCTGGATATACAATCCGGTTCAGGTGGCACAGAAGCTCAGGATTGGGCTTCCATGATTGAGCGTATGTATTTGCGCTGGGGTGAACGTAAAGGATTCAAGACCGAGTTGATTGAAGAATCGCCAGGCGAGGTGGCCGGCATTAAAAGCGCCACGATTAAATTTGAAGGGGACTATGCTTTTGGCTGGTTACGCACCGAAATTGGCGTTCATCGACTGGTCAGAAAATCACCCTTTGATTCCGGTAATCGTCGTCATACTTCCTTTGCTGCGGTATTTGTATCACCTGAAATTGATGATGATATTGAGATAGATATCAATCCGGCTGATTTGAGAATTGATGTGTATCGTGCCAGTGGGGCAGGTGGTCAGCATGTCAACAAAACCGAATCAGCGGTGCGGATTACACATAATCCCAGTGGAATTGTGGTGCAGTGCCAAAATGACCGATCTCAGCATAAAAACCGCGATACTGCCATGAAGCAACTGAAAGCCAAGCTTTATGAGCTTGAAATCATGAAACGCAATGAAAACCAGCAAGCGGTAGAAGAGTCTAAGTCGGATATTGGCTGGGGCAGTCAGATTCGTTCTTATGTGCTGGATCAGTCTCGCATCAAGGATTTGCGTACCAATGTGGAAACAGGAAATACCCAGGCGGTATTAGATGGTGATCTCGATCAGTTTATCGAAGCCAGTTTGAAAGCAGGGTTTTAATCTTATTATTCAGGGCGAGGCAACGATAGTTCAAGCTGACAATGTCTGTATGTGTTAGCTTTAACATCTGCCTGGCAAGCTTTCCGGCTTCCTAGCAGTTTATTAAAAAATGAAACGAATATGTCAGAAATCGAACAAGACGAACAGGAACAAATAAAACAACGACGCAATAAACTGGATACGTTACGTCAGGAAGGCATCGCCTTTCCGACCGACTTTCGTCGTAATGTGGTGAGCGGTGAGCTGATTGCCGAATATGGTGACAAGACAAAAGAAGCACTGGAAGAAACACCTGTTCGGGTAAAACTTGCCGGACGCATAATGACTCGCAGGATAATGGGCAAAGCCAGTTTTTGTCATATTCAGGATATGTCGGGAAAGATACAGCTTTATGTGACCCGCGATACACTGCCGGAAGGTTTTTATAACACTCAGTTTAAGAAATGGGACATTGGTGACATCATCGGTGCCGAAGGAACGTTGTTTAAAACTCAAACAGGTGAGCTCAGTGTGCGCGTTGACGATATTCGTCTTCTGACTAAAGCATTGCGACCATTGCCGGAAAAATTTCACGGTATAGCCGATCAGGAAATCAAGTACAGACAACGTTATCTGGATTTGATCATGAATGACGATTCACGCAAGACATTCCTGATGCGTTCCAGAATTGTCGCCTATATTCGCCAGTTCTTGACAGATCGCAATTATCTGGAAGTGGAAACGCCAATGATGCAGACTATTCCAGGTGGAGCCACTGCCAGGCCGTTTGAAACGCACCATAATGCGCTGGATATGGGGATGTATTTGCGTATTGCACCGGAATTGTATTTAAAGCGTCTGGTTGTTGGCGGTTTTGAACGGGTATTTGAAATTAACCGTAATTTTCGTAATGAAGGTTTATCTACCCGTCATAATCCAGAGTTCACCATGCTGGAGTTTTATCAGGCTTATGCTGAATACGGTGATTTGATGGATTTGACCGAAGCCATGCTAAAAGGACTAGCGGAAGATGTCGTCGGACAGGCCGTGATCGAATACCAGGGTGAGCAATATGATTTTGGTAAACCCTTTGATCGAATGACGGTGATCGAGTCTATTTTGCATTTTAATCCTGAGTTAACGCAGGCCGATATTGATAATCGTGAAGCGGCTGTTAAAGTGGCGGATAAGCTGGGTATTCCCATTAAAGACAACTATGGTTTAGGCAAAGTTCAGATTGAAATTTTTGAGAAAACGGTCGAAGACCGTTTAATGAACCCAACCTTTATCACTGCTTATCCGGTTGAAGTATCGCCATTGGCGAGGCGCAATGACGATGATCCGCATGTTACGGATCGTTTTGAATTTTTTGTTGGAGGAAAGGAAATCGCCAACGGTTTTACCGAGCTGAATGACGCTGAAGATCAGGCGGAACGTTTCCGTAAACAGGTGGAAGAAAAAGAAGCCGGTGATGATGAAGCGATGCATTTTGATGCCGATTACATTACCGCTTTGGAACACGGTATGCCGCCTACAGCTGGTGAGGGAATCGGTATCGACCGTTTGGTTATGTTGTTTACCAATTCACCCAGCATTCGTGATGTCTTGTTGTTTCCGCATATGAGACCACAAATTAATAAATGAATGAAACAGTCGGGTCACTGCTATAGCACAGCCCTGTCAGTCCAAAGTTAAAAGAGAGCATTATGGCAGTAAACGAACAAGAATTTAAAAATGCCCTGAAATTATGGGCCAGTGGCGTCACTGTGGTGACATCGCAAACGCAACAGCACGGAATAAAAGGGATGACGGCAACATCCTTCAGCAGTGTCTCTCTGGAGCCACCGCAAATTCTTGTTTGTATCAATCAATCTGCCGATACCGGTGAGGTTATACTTGAAGGTAAACACTTTGCGGTCAATATTTTAACTACTTCTCAACAGGATGTATCCAATCAATTTGCCGGTGGCAGCAGTCAGGAAGAGCGCTTTGACAATACTGCCTGGCATGAAGGTATATCAGGTTCGCCAGTGTTGGATGGTGCCCTTGCTTCAATTGAGTGTAAAGTGGTTCAGCAGGTATTGGCCGGAACACATTGGGTGATTATCGGTGAAGTTGAAAAGGTCATTTGTCGTAGTGGCGAGCCTTTATTGCATTACAGTTCCAGTTATCGGGAATTGGTGCAGTAAGTTTGTAGCGAAAGTTTGGCTTTCCATACATGAGTTTTCAGCACCGTGATACTCCTTTTTTGTCTTGGTTTCGGTAAAAATTTGATCTATTGAAATGTTAAAAATTTATGTGTGGAGAGTGTAGAACTGTCGTTGGATAAAATGACTATCGGGACATACCGTTTCTGATTGCGTCGGCGATTTCATGACTTAAGGTTTGTAAGGTTCGGTTTTCTGCATCAATCAGGTGTTCAAACGTATTTCCACTGATTGATTTGTTGATGATTGATATTTTGGTCAATATTAATTTTTTGTTTTTATCGTAGAGAGACCAGCGTGCGCTTAAATTGACATCTTTATTCAACTGTCCGTCAAAACGGTTAATGTCAATACTGACCCGGTAATCAAGTGGTATTTTTTTATCACGTCGGGGTAAAACAAATACTCGGTTGCTGACTAACAGATTTGATAATTCAACCGTGATTACCCTGGATATATTACTCTTCAAAGGTTCTGCCCAGCGGTTGAATTCAGATAATTCAAGTTTATGAGGACTCACTCTGGTGACAATTTGTGGACGATCAAGATAAGGGGCTATGTTGACGGTGTCAATACCGATAGTAATGCCATATTCAATACGGGTTAATTTGCTGTTAACAGGTTGTTCAAGATAATAGAAATTGGTTTTAGGCGATGAGCCGCATCCAGACAAGATTAGAATCAGCCATGTAAACTGTGTTATGTGCTGTGAAAAACGATATAAGAATTGTTTAGTCATGGTGGATTCCTAATAGTCTTTTCCTTTGAGTAGTGATTCTGGATGTCTTTCCAGATAGTTCGCCAGAATTCGGAATGAACGCGCGGATTTGGCTAATTCATTCAGGGCATTATCCAGTTCGGTTCGGGTTGCAGAATCTTTACCGACCATATTATCAAGACTGGTCAAGGCTGAATTGGCCTCATTCAAGGCGGTTATAGCTGAATTTGTTAAAGGGTCAACTTGGTTGTCTACATGTCGGGTCAGTTTGGAAATATCTTTTAGTGTTGTATACAGGGCGGTATCGACCGAGTTCAGAGTTTGTTGCAATTGAATCAGTGTCAGATTGGTATTGTGGATTGTTTCTTTAAGTTCTTCCGAGCGAATCAGGGTATTGATAGCGCTCAGGGTATCCAGAAACTTATCGGCAATTGCCTGTAAGGGAAGTTGTTCAAACTGATTGACCAACTTGTCAGTAATCGTTTCCACAGTGGGTACCTCAACAATATGATCATCAATATGGCTTAACTGAATGGGTGTGTCTGGATAAAAATCCAAATCAATAATCATTTGTCCAGTAACCAGACTTTGCAGTTTGAGCTGAGCCCGAAGTCCTCCTTGTATAAGAGCTTCAGCTTCCTGTTTCCATTCTTTCTCGGTTTCGGACTTGGCCAAGTCCTTAAAGTCTGAATTTTTTACCGTACCCCGTTCGATTTCCATATAAACGGGTACGGTAATCGCTTTGGTCTGGTTATCCAGAACGACATCAATATTGGTGACACTACCGATACGAACACCGCGTAGTACAACCGCAGCGCCAATATTTAAACCTTGTACATTACCGGGGAAAACAGCCATTATTTTATAGGTTCGGGCAAAAAACTGGCCAGAACTGAATAACATAACGCCGATAATAAGCAATACCATTGCGCCGATGACGAAACCGCCTATTGCAGCAGGGCTGGCTTTTTTACTCATGATTCACCTCGGGTAAGAAAAGCATGTACTTTGGGGTGGTTACATTTTTTCAGAAGCACCTTGGGGTCACCTTCAGTAATCATGGTTTTGGTCTCCGGGTCGAGAAACACGGAATTATTGCCAATGGCAAAAATGCTGGCCAGTTCGTGAGTAACGATGACCATGGTGGTTCCTAAACTATCACGTAACTCCAGAATCAGATCATCAAGGTTTTTGGCGCTGACCGGATCAAGTCCGGCAGATGGTTCGTCAAAAAACAGAACATCAGGATCCATTGCCATAGCCCGTGCAATACCGGCGCGTTTTTGCATACCACCACTGATTTCGGCTGGATAATAATCTTCAAAGCCACGCAGTCCAACCAATGCCAGCTTCAGTGATGCGATTTTACGAATCTGTGCGGCGCTCAAATCACTATATTGCTCAAGCAATACGGCGATATTCTCAGCTAATGTCATTGAACTCCAGAGTGCGCCACTCTGATACATGACGCCAAAATTCCTTTTTATCTGTTTTTGTTGTTCTTCACTGCTTTCCCAAAAACTTTTATCTTGATATAAAATCTGTCCACTATCGGGTGCTTTGAGTCCCACTAAGTGCCGCATCAAGGTGCTTTTTCCACAACCGCTGCCGCCCATGATAATAAAAATATCATTGCGGTTGATAGTGAAATTCAGGTTCTGTTGAATAATAAAATCTCCATAAGCCATAGTCAGGTTTTTTACAGTGATCTGTGCTTCTGACATGGCTCAGACTCCCAACGCGTTAAACAGCACCGTCAATATGGCGCAGGCAATCACAATCATCACCATGGCAGAAACGACCGCAGATGTGGTTGCCTGACCGACCGCCTGCGAATTTCTGCCGCAATGTATGCCATTCAGACAGCCGAGAACAGCAATGATGGCACCAAAAACAAAGCCCATGAAGATTCCCACAAAAAAATCTGACAGAGATACCGCTTTTAGCAGTTGTATGATGTATTCAACTAAAGTCAGATCAAGAATGGATATGGCTACAACAGAACCTCCCAGTATTCCCATCAGATCAGCGTAAATAACCAATAACGGCATCATCAGCATTAATGCCAGCATACGTGGCAGCACCAGAAATTCCATCGCCGGGAAACCCGAGGTTTCCAGTGCATCAATCTCTTCATTAACGGTCATGCTGCCGAGTTCCGCCGCATAAGCCGCGCCAGTCCTGCCGGCCATGATAATACCGGTCATAATGGCTGCCATCTCCCGAGTCATGGCAATGCCTACTAGGTCAGCAACATAAATACCGGCACCGAAATTATGTAATTGTATGGCGCCGACGTAAGCCAGAATCAAGCCGACCAGAAAACTGACCAGAGAAATAATCGGCAGCGCTCTTATCCCCGCATTCTGAATAATAAACCATAAATCGGAGCGCCGATAAACCGCCTTGCCACGGATCATTTTTAACAGTGACAAAATGGATTGACCAAAAAATTCTAGGAACTCACCGGTAATCCGGGTCGCATCAATGCAATCATTACCCATATCAGCACACAGAGATTGTGTTTGCTTGGAACGCTTTGCGCCTTTCCGTTCAGGAACAGCATAAGCGAGGGCAAGCAGACGATCAACTCCATTCGGTAGTCCGCTATTGTCTATATGAATATTGTTTTCCTGGCAAAAATTAGCCAAATCCAGTAACCAGGTTAATAAACCGGAATCCCAGTCATCAACTTCGGCAGCATCAAAGCCCAGTTGTTTAATTGAACCGGTAGCAAGCAATTGTTCCTGTAATGCTTGTGTTTCCGGTATATTGGCTTTTAATGTCCAGCTTCCGCTTAAACACACTAACGATTCGTTTTCCCTGCGGGTTACTGTCAATTTTGCCAGTGGTGTCATTTGTCCGGCCTGTTCAATGATTGTTTTGGTTTCCACAATTTTTTATTTATCACAGGCAAAAAAAGAAAAGTAAATTTATGAACATGTCATTAATGAGGAAACCACAACTTTGCTCAATCACATATTATTTAAACGAGTGCTACACTCATGGTTCACTACCAGTCAGTTAAGCCTTTTTGTTGAAATAAGATAACCAGACAGGGTACGCAATGCGTACCCTATACAAGAGATACTCCTTTAACTTAATAGCAGTGTTACTGATGACCTGGAAACAGGATTTCTGGCTATTAACTTTAAAAGGGACAAAATGGTATACCTGACAGTATTGCTCCAAACCAAGTTGAAAGCCGGATTTCCTTGCCTGTAAAGGTTTTATGATTTTAGCTTGCTGCCAAGCCGGCAATATTGTATCCACAATCAACATAAGTGATTTCACCGGTGACACCAGATGCCAGGTCAGAACACAGAAAGGCGGCGACATTACCGACTTCTTCGATAGTGACGTTGCGCTTTAACGGTGAGGTATCTGATGCTTTGCTTAACATGGATTTAAAGTTGTTAATACCGGCAGCCGCCAGAGTTCTGATCGGACCGGCCGATACCGCATTGACACGGGTTCCTTCAGGGCCCAGAGCAGAGGCCATGTAGCGCACATTGGCTTCGAGACTGGCTTTAGCAACACCCATGACGTTGTAGTTGGGAATAGCTCTTTGTGCGCCCAGATAACTTAATGTCAATAGTGCACCATTGCGGCCTTTCATCATTTCACGGCCGGCTTTGGCCAGTGCAGTGAAGCTATAAGAACTGATGTCATGGGCAACTGAGAAATTTTCGCGGCTGGTGGCATCAACGTAATCACCATCCAGGGCATCACGAGGAGCAAAAGCGACTGAATGAATGATGCAATCCAGACCGTCCCAATGTTTGCCCAGTTCTGCAAATACATTGGTAATGTGCTCATCACGGCCGACATCCAATTCAACGGTAATGTTGGAGTCGCATTTTGCAGCCATATCTTCTACACGGCCTTTCAGTTTTTCATTCTGATAGGAAAAAGCCAGTTCTGCTCCTTCACGATGCATGGCCTGGGCGATTCCCCAGGCAATTGAACGGTTACTGGCCAAGCCAACAATCAAGACTCGTTTGCCTTGCATAAAACCCATTATTATCTCCTAATGAAATTGTTGTTAGAATAGCTGTCAGTATCTATGACCCTAATAATGATGTCCAGTATTTTGTCAGTCAATATCAGTCGAAGTCTTGTATTCAGCCTGCTTGTCATGTTGTTGAGCAGTTGTAATATTTCCCAGTTGAATAATCCCTACCGTGCCAGCGAAGACGGCAAGAATATTTTGTATTCGTCTTTTTCTGAAAGACCCAAACATCTGGATCCGGCAGTGGCTTACAGCGCCAATGAATATGCCTTTATTGCACAGATTTACGAGCCGCCTTTTCAGTATCATTATCTTAAACGGCCGTATCAATTAGTGCCGTTGATAGCAACGGAAATGCCCCAGGTTATTTATCTGGATCAGCAAGGCCGTCCTTTGCAAGGTGACATTGCGGATGAAGAGGTGGCTTTCAGTGATTATTTAATTGAAATCAGGCCGGGTATTCGCTTTCAGCCGCATCCGGCTTTCAGTAAAGATGACAAGGGACGGTTCTTATATCATCAACTCAATGAACAACAACTTATCGAAATTCATGACTTAGACGACTTTCCGATACAGCAGAGTCGGGAATTGACTGCGGAAGATTATGTGTACCAGATAAAACGACTGGCGCATCCAAAAATACAGTCGCCGAT
>CAYNIU010000079.1:0-10613 GCA_964397365.1 uncultured Methylomarinum sp.
TGAAATTTAATCAACCTCAATTATTTACCATGGCCTTGACCCATCGCAGTATGGGAGCAAAGAATAATGAACGACTGGAGTACTTGGGGGACTCGGTATTGGGTTTTGTTATTGCACAAAAATTATATGATATGTTTCCTGAAGCCGGTGAAGGTATTTTAAGTCGTTTGCGGGCGAGCTTGGTTAACCAAGGGACATTAGCTGATTTGGCTCGACAGCATAATGTTGGTGATTATCTGATTTTAGGATCTGGTGAGTTGAAAAGCGGCGGTTTTCGTAGGGATTCTATTTTATCAGATGCCATGGAGGCGATGATGGGAGCATTACTTAAAGATCAGGGCGTCGAGACTTGCCGGCAATGGATTCTTAATTTGTTTGCTGAAAAATTAGCTGCATTAAGCACGGATAACTGGACTAAGGATCCCAAGACTGAATTACAGGAATTAATGCAGGCAAAACAACGGGGGTTGCCTGTATATGAGTTGGTGTCACAAACAGGCGCTGCTCATGCACAAACTTTCAAGGTGAAATGTACTATTGATATTGTAAATGAAGACAGCTTTGGCACAGGCATTTCCAGAAAAAAGGCGGAACAGGCCGCGGCTGAAAAACTGTTAAAAAAATTAAAAAGGTCAAGTAAATGAAATGTGGATATGTTGCCTTGATCGGCCGGCCTAATGTCGGAAAATCCACACTGATGAATCACATCTTGGGCCAGAAAATCAGTATTACTTCCAGAAAGCCACAAACAACACGACACCGGATATTAGGTATTAATACAACGGCCACGGCCCAGATTATTTATATGGATACCCCGGGAATGCATGGAGATGAAAAAAAAGCGTTAAACCGCTATTTGAATAGAACAGCGGATACAACATTACTCGGTGTTAATGTTGTGGTCTGGTTAATTGACAGCTTGTCTTTTCAGGCATTTGACGAAGTTATTTTTAAAAAACTGGAACGGGTCGGATTACCGGTTATTTTAGCTGTTAATAAGGTTGATAAGGTTAAAGATAAAGAAGCTATTATGGCTTTTTTTGCCGAAGCGCAAAAACGCTATCCGTTTGAACAGATGATTCCGATTTCCGCATTAAAACAAACTAATCTGGATAAACTGGAGCAGCTGGTTGCTGAATTATTGCCACAAGGTGATTTGATTTATTCCGAAGATCAAATTACCGACCGTCCTGAGCGTTTTCTGGCAGCGGAAATCGTACGCGAAAAATTGACGCGCAGGCTGGGGGATGAATTACCTTATGCCATTACCGTTGAAATTGAACGCTATGAAGAACAGGAAAAAATCACCAAAATTTATGCCATTGTATGGGTAGAACGCAGTACCCAAAAAAATATCGTGATTGGTAAACAAGGCGAAATGCTGAAAAAGATTGGCACGGATGCCAGAATGGATATTGAAAAACTGATTGATCAGAAAGTGTATTTACAGATCTGGGTTAAGGTAAAAAAGGGCTGGTCAAACAATGAACGATCCTTGCAAAGTTTAGGTTTTATAGATACTGAATAATGCGTGACTGATTTTACTGTTTTATTGCAGCCTGCGTTTATCCTACATCAAAGAAATTATCGGGAAAGTAGCTTGATAATGGATGTACTGACCCGGGATTACGGCGTTATTTCTATTCTTGCAAAAGGCGTTAGAAAAAAGAAATCCAAACTGGCAGGACTATTACTGCCGTTTTCCAGTTTAAAACTCTCTTTTATTGGCAAATCTGATCTTAAAACGTTTATTGGCGCTGAATTAATTGAACGGATTGAATTAACCGGTCTTGGACTGTATTGCGGTTTTTATGTCAATGAACTGGTTTATCATTTTTTACATCAATATGATCCTCATCCAGAAGTGTATAACGAATACCTTTGTTGTATTAATCAATTAAAAAAAACAGATCACATCGAACAAAGTTTACGTATTTTTGAACTGAGGTTGATGGAATACATTGGTTATGGGGTGACATTGAATTCTGATGCTAGTGATGGCAGCCCGATTGTTAAAGATGAGATTTATCAGTATGTTGAAGGGGTTGGTTTGATGCGCAATGCAGAAGGGCTTGTTAGCGGAGATACCTTGTTAGCTTTGCAAAATGGTTTGATTCTGGATAAACAGGGATTAATAGAAGCCAAGCAATTAATGCGAAGTGTGTTGGATTTTCATTTACATGGCAAGGTGCTAAAAAGCAGAGTGGTTTTAGCTAAAGTTATAAAACATCTACAATAGTTTTAAACAATATATTTGAATCGGGTAAAAAAGTGCAGGAAAAACAAGACATATTATTGGGTGTTAATATAGATCATGTGGCGACATTAAGGCAGGCTCGAGGAACAAAATATCCAGAGCCGGTGCAAGCGGCTTTGCTTGCAGAACAGGCAGGCGCCGATGGTATTACTGCGCATTTAAGAGAAGATCGGCGTCATATTCAAGATAGAGATATTTATCTTCTGCAACAAATGTTGCATACTCGTCTCAACCTTGAAATGGCCGTGACCGATGAAATGATTGTCATCGCGACACAGGTTAAGCCCTATGCCTGTTGCCTTGTTCCAGAAAAGCGGGAAGAATTGACGACGGAAGGCGGTCTGGATGTGTCCGGGGCTATAAAGCGAATGAAACAAGCCTGTACGGACCTGGCGGCAGCAAATATAGAAGTCTCTTTGTTTATTGATCCAGATTATAAACAAATAGATGCGGCACTTGAAGCTGGTGCTCCGGTAATAGAGTTACATACGGGACGTTACGCTGATGCAGAGAATACGCATATTCAACGGCAGGAATTGTTACGTATTCAGCAAGCAGCGGAATATGCCTATAAATCCGGTCTTCAGGTCAATGCCGGACACGGATTGCATTTTTATAATGTTGAGGCTATATGTCGGATTCCGCAAATTATGGAGTTGAATATTGGTCATTCTATTATTGCCCAGGCAGTATTTTCCGGTCTTGAGCAGACTGTCAAGGATTTAAAACAACTTATGAGACAAACCAGGCTGAGTCTTTGAAGAATGTAAAATTTTTGACATTAGATATAAACAATGCAAAATAAAATTGAATTTCATCAATTAACATCGGCAGGAGACCGGAGTGATAATCAGGATTGCATGGCAAATTATATGGGTCAGGATTATGCCTTGTTTATTGTGGCGGATGGTTTGGGCGGACATTATGCCGGTGAAAAGGCATCGCAGTTTTTTTGTCGGGGTATGTTGACGCTTTTGGGCAAATATCAACCGTTATTAAAGACGAATGTAGGCGCCGTTTTTTCGCAATGGGTGAATGATGCGATTACTGTAATGGGGCAACTGTTTGCGAATGACCCTGATGCTGCAAAGGCTCATACAACTTGTGCAGTGCTGTATTTAGATGATAAGCAGGTTATTACTGCTCACTGTGGCGATTCAAGAATTTACAGAATCAATCAAAAGCAAGTCTTATGGAGAACAAAAGACCATTCATTAACACAAAAACTAATGGATGAAGGAAAAATTACTGAACGGGAAATGGGCTTGCATCCAGAACAGAACCAGTTGACCCGAAGTATTAATATTTTGAATCTTCACAAAGTGGATATTGGAGTTTATGCGCCTATGGAAGCGGGAGAATCGTTTGTTTTGTGCAGTGACGGATTTTGGGAATATATTAAAGAGGCTGAATTATTACAGTTGGCGCGAACAGATTCAGCCAAAGAAGAGTTAAGAAAACAGGCAAAATTATCTGTTTTCAGAGCAGCTGGTAATAGTGATAATGTCACTGTACAACTGGTCAGGGCTAGTTGATATTCAGCTGTTATGGGGGAGTCATATTTTTTTGGGGCTTAATGTGCTGCCAAACCGTGTTTTTGAATCCGGTATAACAGGGTATCCCTGGATATGCCAAGTAATCGTGCGGACTTGCTGCGGTTACCTCCGGTTCTGGACAGGGCTTGATGAATCATGCTGGCTTCAAGAGTATCCAGCTGTAGTCCTGATTCGGGTAAGGTAAAATTTGATTCGGAAACGAGTTTTTTCGGGTTTTCACAAATTTCATGGGGCAGGTTTTCCGGCCCAATAGTTGTTCCGGCCAGTAAAATGCTCAAGCGTTCACAAAGATTGCGCAGTTCACGAATATTGCCTGGCCAGGAATAAGAATGTAATTTTTTAAGGGCTTGTTTATTGAATTTGGGGGGATGAATGGAATATTTTTCAGCAAAGTAATCGAAAAAATATTTTACCAACGCTTCAATGTCTTCTCTGCGTTCTTGTAATGTTGGGATTTCCAAGGGGACAACATTTAAGCGGAAGTATAAATCCTGACGAAATTTACCGGCATTAATTTGCTCAAGCAAATCAGAATTGGTTGCAGCAATCACACGCACATCAACTTTATATGGAGTGGTATCACCTACCGCCAGACATTCGCCTGATTCCAGAAATCGTAATAGTTTGGCTTGTATGGATAGAGACAGAGAATTAATTTCATCCAGAAACAGGGTTCCGCCATTCGCCACTTGAACCAGTCCTTTTTTTGTATTTACAGCGCCTGTGAAGGCGCCTTTTTTATGTCCAAACAACTCTGATTCAACTAATCCTGAAGACAAAGCCGCACAATTGAGTGAAATAAATGGTTTATTGGCTCGCAGGCTGTCTTTTTGAATAGCATTAGCCAGGACTTCCTTTCCAGTGCCGGTTTCTCCCTTTATTAATACAGTAACATCGGTTGTAGCGACAATCTTGGCGCTACGCAGTAATGATTCAAATGCGGGTGAGCGGCCAATAATAGAATTGAAATGATTCACAGAAGCCCTCTTACTGTTAAAAATGCTGCAAGCGCATGGGATATAGCCAGGGAAATGCAGCCAATATCGCGATAATAATAAAAAAAATGCCAATAAATTGCTTAAAGCGCTGAATCCGTGACAATTTTGTTAATACTCCTGTCATTATACCAATGCCCATGACAGCCGGTAAAGTCCCAAGGCCAAAAGCCAGCATAGTCAGACTGCTGTGAAGTATAGTGCCGGTTGTTGCGGCAAGTGCTAATGCAGTGTAGACCAGTCCACAAGGGAGCCAGCCCCAGATCATACCAAATAAAAAGGCTTGAAATTTGCTGGAAACTGGAATCAATTTTCTGCCGAATGGTTCAATCAATTTCCATAATCGGGAACCGGTTTTCTCAATATAGGCGAAGCGGGGAAACCAGCCGGCAATATATAATCCAGCGCTACTCATAACAATTGCAGAGAGTATTTGTAAAATCCTGTGACCATAATCGGTATTAAAAGGCAGGGTTAAAAAAAGTGCAAAAACACCAGCGACAATACCGGCAAGACAATAGCTTGTAATACGACCGAGATTGTAATTCAAAATAAAAGGAAACAGTCTGCGTTTGCGGGTACGAATTTCGGGAGTGAGGCTTAGTGTTAAGGCGCCGATAATAGACCCGCACATGCCTATGCAATGCAGACTGCTGAAAAGTCCCATTGCAAAAGCGAAAATATAAGAGGTATTGAATGCTAAAGGGTAATCCATGCCGCGCACATTATCATAATCTCAAAAATAAAAGTAGATTAACAAACTGAATAGTTGTTGAAAGTGTGTGAAATAACTCAATGTCTTTAGGGGATATAACACAGCGTTGATTGTTAATCGTGTTGTCTGTTTGTCTTAAGGTGTTGTTGTTTAAGGGGATAAATTAGTGGCCTTTAATTTGCTTATATAGGGATTTAGTGTTTTTGAGGGAAATAAGGTTGAAAAATAAAATCGAATTTATGGTGATGACTACTTTTGTTTTACCTGTGCAAGTTATTGCCGAAGAGCAGCAATTACCAACGATTGTTGTCGAGGGTTCTTATGAGCGCCCGGGAACATTTACCACGGCACCGGATTCTTCCGGTTTAAAAGATACCGCCACGTTATTAGAAAGGGTGCCGGGTGCCAATGTTAATCGTAATGGGCCGTTAACTGGAATTGCTGCATACCACGGTATGTATGGAAATCGTGTTAATGTCACTGTGGATGGGGCTGGAATGAAAGAAGTCGGGCCTAACAGTATGGATCCTCCGCTCAGTCATATACCAGCGGCATTAACCGGATCTTTGAAAGTGAATCGAGGGATAGCCCCAGTTAGTAGTGGTATAGAAACAATCGGTGGATCCATGTCGGTAGAATCCCGGAAAGGGCGGTTTGCCGAAGGTGATGGTATCGAAACCAGTGGTGTGGCCTCGATGGGTTATAGTTCAGTGGAAGATGGGCATTATGGCGCTTTATTAGGTTCTGTCGCGAACAAAAATCATAAAATCTATTTAAGTGGTAGTAAAGAAAAAGGGCGTGATTACCGGATAAAAAACAATCAAAAGCAAGCGCCCACAAGTTATGATCGCGACGTGTTTACTGCTGGTTACGGTTTTCAGCAAAATGGACATGAGTTTGATATCAATTACAGTAATAATGATACAGGGCATACGGGGACACCAGCATTACCGATGGATATAATTTATGTTCGGGGAGGTCTGTACAATGCTGATTATAGCTGGGATCTGGGGGATGGACGGCAGATAAAGGTCAAGGGTTTCTATGAAAAATTGCGTCATAAAATGAATAATTTTACGATGCGAACTGTTCCGGGAAATAAATTTGCTCTTCGCGCCCTGGTCGAGGCTGGCGGTCTTAATTTTGCCTATACTTTACCATTATTTGATGGAAATATTACCGTGGGAGCCGATGGTGATCAAACAAACCGTGGTTCTGTTATTAATGTGAATTCTATGGTAGATATTAATTTTTTTAATAAGGTTGAAAGAGATCGGTATAGTTTTTTTACGGAATGGGAAGGTGATCTGATGCCTGATTTATCGTTGGAGTTGGGGGCAAGATATACGCATACCGCAACTGATGCTGGGAATGTCAGTGGTGGGCCGACGGTTGCAGATCGTAACGCGTTTAACTCCGTAGAGCATGCGAGAAATTTTGATTATGTTGATCTTGATGCAATCTTTCGGTATGGCGTATCTTCGCAATTGGATATTGAGCTAGGGGTTGCCAGAAAAAACAGAGCGCCTGCTTTTCAGGAATTATATTTATGGACCCCAAATCCTGCTGCAGGTGGTCTGGCCGATGGGTTCACTTATATAGGTGACTTGAATCTAAAAAATGAGACGGCTTACCAGTTTGATTTCGGAGTTGATTGGCATACCGATAATGCCTATATTACTCCTAGAGTTTTTTATCATTACATTAGTAATTATATTCAAGGCTTGAGAACACCTAAGGCAGTTGCAAAAGGCGTAAATGTACAGCAATTTTCTAACATTGAAGCGCAACTGTTTGGTGTTGACCTTGAAGCCGGTTATACGGTTGATGAAAACTGGCGTTTAGACGCTGGGTTAAATTATGTTCGAGGGCTGAGTCTGGATTCTCGTACACCGGATGATGATTTATATAGAATAGTCCCTTTAAATGGCAGAACCCAGTTAACCTATGAACAATCCGGTTGGATGGGGGCGATGGAGGGTGTTTTTGTGGCCGATCAGGGGGATGTGGCCGGTTACAATAATGAATTGACAACCAAAGGCTATATGCTTTTGAATTTACGTGGCAAATATGAGCCTTACAAAGGAGTGGTAATAGGGGCGGGTATTGAAAATGTTCTGGATAGCAAGCGTTTTAATCATCTAGGGGGCTATCAATTGCACAACAGGGTAAATGGGCGTGTGGCAATGCCGGGGCGTAATGTGTATGCAACCTTGAGCTATAGCTGGTAAATAGAAAGTATTTTTGCAAAAAAACGGGGCAATTATTTTGTGCTGGTCTCCTATGTTTTTTTGGCTGGAAGCGATAAAAAGTATTGCATTGTTAAAGGAATGTTGGCATAATGGCCGCTTCGGACACGACAGGCGCGTAGCTCAGTTGGTTAGAGTACCACCTTGACATGGTGGGGGTCGGTGGTTCGAATCCACTCGCGCCTACCAAACATAAAGCATCCTCAGTGATGCTTTTTTTTATTGTAAAAAGAAATAATTCAATGCCAGTCATTACTCTACCAGATGGTTCTCAGCGCCAGTTTGATCAGGCTGTTTCAGTCATGGATGTTGCTCAGTCAATCGGTTCAGGATTGGCCAAAGCCACAATAGCCGGAAAGGTAAATAATCACATCGTTGATGCCAGTACCCTGATTGATCGGGATTCCGAACTGCAAATTATCACCGCTAAAGATGATGAAGGTGTTGAGGTTATACGCCATTCGACCGCGCATTTGCTGGCACAGGCCGTTAAACAATTATTTCCTGCGGCGCAAGTGACTATCGGGCCGGTGATTGAAAACGGCTTTTATTATGATTTTTCTTATGAAAGAGCGTTTACACCGGAAGATTTGCAGGCCATCGAAAAAAAAATGCAGCAACTGGTTTCCGAGAATTTGGAAATCAAGCGATCTGTTTTATCTCGAGATGATGCCGTTAAATTCTTTAGGGCGTTAGGGGAAGAATATAAAGCGGAAATTATTGAATCTATTCCGGCAAACGAAGATTTGTCTTTGTATCAGCAAGGTGACTTTACAGATTTATGTCGTGGACCCCATGTTCCTCGCACCGGAAAGCTAAAAGCCTTTAAGTTAATGAAAATTGCCGGTGCTTATTGGCGCGGTAATTCTGATAACGAAATGTTACAGCGCATCTATGGGACGGCCTGGGCGGATAAAAAACAGTTAAAGGAGTATCTGCATCGGTTGCAAGAAGCGGAAAAAAGAGATCATCGCAAGCTGGGAAAGGCGCTGAATTTGTTTCATTCTCAGGAAGAAGCGCCGGGTATGGTGTTTTGGCATGATAAAGGCTGGACTGTTTATCAGCAGGTTGAACAATATGTGCGTGAAAAACTGCGGATTAATGGTTATGGTGAAGTAAAAACCCCGCAGGTCGTTGATCGTTCATTATGGGAAAAGTCGGGTCACTGGGATAAATTCGGTGATATGATTTTTACCACGCATTCGGAAAGTCGCGATTATGCGATCAAACCGATGAATTGTCCTTGTCACGTTCAGATTTATAATCAGGGTCTTAAAAGTTACCGCGATCTGCCGATTCGTATGGCGGAATTTGGTTCCTGTCATCGTAACGAGCCGTCAGGAACATTACATGGTTTGATGCGAGTGCGTAATTTTGTGCAAGATGATGCGCATATTTTTTGTACTGAGAACCAAATCCAGGGTGAAGTATCGGCTTTTATTGATTTGTTGTTTGATGTCTATAGGGATTTCGGTTTTGAAGATGTTATTATCAAGTTATCGACACGTCCGGAAAGCAGAGTAGGCGATGATTCGGTCTGGGATAAGGCCGAAAACGCATTGGAACTGGCGTTGAATAACAAAGGTCTGGATTGGGACTTGCAACCGGGCGAGGGGGCTTTTTACGGGCCTAAAATTGAGTTCTCTTTGAAAGATTGCATTGGTAGAGTCTGGCAGTGTGGTACCATTCAGGTTGATTTTTCAATGCCGGGGCGGCTGGATGCCACTTATGTTGCAGAAGATGGCTCAAAACGGGCGCCTGTGATGTTGCATCGAGCCATTTTGGGCTCGCTGGAGCGATTTATCGGTATTTTGATTGAACACCATGCCGGCACTTTTCCGCTCTGGTTGTCGCCAATACAAGTTGTTGTCATGAATATTGCTGACCGCCAGGCCGAATATTCAGAGCAAATTGTCAGGGAATTGGAAAAACAAGACATCAGAGTGAAAATAGACTTGAGAAATGAGAAGATAGGCTTTAAAATTCGCGAGCATTCCATGCAGCGTGTGCCGTATCTTCTTATTATCGGTGATAAGGAATTGGCGGATCAGACTATTACGGTGCGTACGCAAAAAGGCGAAGACTTGGGGAGTCTGTCAATCAATCAACTTAGTGAACGGCTGAGAAATGAGATTGCAGACAGAAAATAATAATTACTTGGAGGATTAGAACATCGCTTCTAAAAAAGATACAACACGCCTGAATAATGATATTACTGCAAGGCGAGTAAGAGTCATAGGCGTTGAAGGTGAGCAAATCGGAGTTATTTCGTTGACGGAAGCCAAACAGCTTGCGTACGAAGCCAATATGGATCTAGTGGAAATATCACCTAATGCTGATCCTCCGGTTTGCAAAATAATGGATTATGGCAAGTATCAGTTTGAACAGAACAAAAAACAACAGGCTGCCAAGAAAAAACAAAAGCTGATTCAGGTTAAGGAAATTAAATTCAGACCGGGAACAGAAGAAGGCGATTATCAGGTTAAGCTGAGAAATCTGACCAAATTCTTGAACGAAGGTAATAAAACTAAAATTACCATTCGCTTTCGTGGGCGGGAGATGGCTCATAGAGAAATCGGTATGGATCTGTTAAAACGTGTCGAGAAAGATTTAGAAGAGTTGGCCGTTGTTGAACAGTTTCCCAAGATGGAAGGACGCCAGATGATCATGGTTATGGGGCCAAAGAAAAAGAAATAACGCTAATGAGCCGTTCACTGCGTTGTATAGGGGTTTAGGGTAAATATCCTTATGGTTCAAGGTTGAGCTGTTAAAAGTCGTTGCTCAGATAATTCAGTAGGGCCATGCATTTTGCCTTGCCGGGTTCAGTTTTCAGGGATGTTT
>CAYNIU010000080.1:0-5237 GCA_964397365.1 uncultured Methylomarinum sp.
TTTTTTTTGATTGTGGTATAGTAACTGCTATTTAGATTATTGATTAACACAATGAGCAAAGAAAATCTACCATTAAAATTAAAACAGGCGTTATTTGTTGATGAATACATGATTGATTTTAACGCAACTCGAGCAGCGATTAGGGCTGGTTACAGCGCTGAATCAGCGACCGTGATAGGTAGCGAGAACCTGAGGAAACCATACATAAAAGCTGCACTTGACGCTCGAATCGCAGACAGGATCAGGCGTACAGAGATAACGCAAGATAAAGTTATTAAAGAAATAGCTAGAATTGGCTTTTTTGATGCAGGAAAATTATTTAACCAAGACGGCTCATTAAAAAACATAAACGATGTGGACGAAGATACGCGAGCATGCATTAGCGGTATCGAGATCGTAAAAAATAAATCAGATCAGATATTAAAATACAAAATCACAGATAAAAATGCAGCGTTAGAAAAACTTTGCAAACATCTCGGCATGTATGCGTCTGAGAAAAAAGAAATTGAAATTTCAGCAAATGAGACAACACCGATAATAATAACTCGAGTAATTGACAGCAACGAGTGATAGAGCTAACAGCACCGCAAGACAAATTTGTCTACAGCACGTCGTCAAACCCGGCAATAATTGGCGGTTTAGGTTCTGGCAAATCAAAAGCAGGAACTTTTAGGCTAGTGAAATTGATGCTTGAAGATCCAGGCGCTAACGGCGCGTATTACATGCCAACCTATGATCTGATTAATCTTCGCGCAATGCCCGGCGTTGAGAATGATCTTGAAAATATCGGCATTGAATATAAAACAAACAAATCAACATACACAATTGAAATTGCGGGGTTCGGCTCAATTATTTTCCGATCGTATGACAATCCAAATCGAATCATCGCGTACGAAGTAGCACATTCTATCTGTGACGAACTTGACACGCTAACAAAAGAAAAAGCAGAAATCGTCTGGCGCAAAATAAACGAGCGAAACAGACAAAAAAGAAAAAAACAAAATACAATAGGTCTTGTCACAACGCCAGACCAGGGAATTAGTGGTTTTGTCTATGAAAAATGGGTAAAAAAACAACAGCAAGGCTATGAGCTAATAACAGCATCAACACGGTCAAACCCATTTCTGCCTGACGGGTATGTTGAACAGATTTTAGCAAACTATGATCCTGTTTTAGCCAGTCTTTATATTGACGGCGATTTTGTCTCACTCAATAAAAATAAAATCTATCATTTTTTTGACAGAAATAAACACAACACAGACAGGACAATACGTAAAAATGATATATTGCATATTGGTCTCGATTTTAATATCGGCGGCTGTTGTGCAGTTGTGTTTGTGATAGAAAAAAATAACCCGGTTGCTGTTGATGAATTTGTTTCGCATGATACGCAGGATTTTATTAACAATCTGACGAGATACAACGACAACAAAATCATCATTTATCCTGACGCAAGCGGAAATAGCGGCAGGACAAATTCAAGCGTTTCAGATATTGGAATGATCCGCGCGGCTGGGTATCAGGTCATGCACAATGCAAGAAACCCAGCGGTAAGAGACAGAATTAACGCATACAATGGCCTATTAGCACATTATCGTTTGCTAATCAATACAGAGAAATGCCAAAATCTCACAAACGCATTAGAAACTCAGGGCTACAATACGAAGGGCGAGCCTGAAAAATTCAACGAACACCCTTCGATCGATGATTGGAATGACAGCAGCGGATATTTTATTTCGTTCAAATTCCCGGTCATTAGAAATGCTGTCACAAGCTCAAGCATGTGGTAATTATGCAAAAACCACATTTACTAAATAAACAACAAGCAGAAGCAAAATGACAGAATCCTGCATGGCGTCGTCGATTGTGTATTTTTTTTTCATTGTTGTTTCCTATATTGTTTGTAATTATCGTTAATGCAATTACTATTATATAGATTTATATTTATACGTAAAGCGTTTTATTTATCATTTTAAGTTTGTTTTATAACAATCATAAAAAATGATAAGATACAATCATTTATAACAAAATTTATCATTATGTCAGTAGCAACCCCATCAAAACGATACAAAGACCTAGACAAACCACGCCAGCTACCACGCGCATTGATGGGTGGCACAACTGAAATGAGGAAGCGAGGGCGTGAGTTTACACCGCAACACCCGGCGGAAGAAGATAGCGACTACAATACGCGCATTCAGTCAACCACATTATTCAACGGATTTTCTGACACTGTAAAGAAAATGACCGGTAAGGTTTTTTCAAAACCCATCACGCTTGGGGAAGATGTCCCAATTCAACTCATGCCGATGATGCAGAATATCGACGGTCAAGGGCGCAATATCACATCATTTTTTTTAGATGCGTTTAAAAATGCGATGGTGGATGGAATTAGTTTTGTCTATGTCGATTTCCCGCGCGTGAGCGGTAATGAACATGGGTTTGCAACAGCACTGGATCAACAAGTTCAAGGCGCTCGACCAACAACAATTTTTATTGGCGCGGAGGATTTGATTGGCTGGCGGTCAGAAAATATCGGCGGTGTGCAGAAATTAACAGAAGTCAGGATTGCAGAGGATATTTACGAGCAAGACCCCGCCGATGAATACAGCGTTATAGAAATTGAACAAATCAGGCTGTTGCGTCCAGGCATGTTTGAGTTATGGCGTAAAACGAAAACGATTGAAAATAGTGAAGGGTGGTATTTGCATGAAGAAGGCACAACCAGCCTTGATTACATCCCTATTGTCCCAGTCTATACAAATCGAGTAGGTTTTTTTGAGGGTGAGCCGCCCTTGTTACCTCTTGCAGACCTGAATCTTGAACACTGGATCAGCTCAGGCGAACAGCGCCACGCACTGACATTAGCACGTTTTGCCATGATGGTTTTTACAGGGCTACAGGAAGATCACACTATTGGCAAAGTGTCTCCCAATACCGTTTTGCGACTGCCAGACGTTGCATCAAAATGGGGATTGATCGAAACATCAGGCCAGGGTATTGTCCAGGGTTTTGTTGATATTGAAAAAATCGAGGAGCGTATGCGCCACTGCGGTATGACTGTTCGCGTGCAGAACGCGGGAGGCGTAACCGCTACCGCTGCAATGATTGATAGCGTCGATGCGGATAGCGCATTACTAGCTGCGGCTGTTTCGCTAGAGAATTCAATAGCCCACGTCCTATCTATATTTGCAAATTATATGGGATTGTCAGAAGGAGGGTCGGCTACTGTTTACAAAGGGTTCGCGTCTAAACAAGCAGATGGGACGGTTAATGATTTGTTGAAGGTTTATGTGTCAGGTTTAACGTCTGATGAATTAACACTGAAAGAGCTGAAACGGCGCGGCGTGTTATGTGATGATGTTGATATTGCTCAGGAGTTGCAGCGGGTTAATGATAGTGCGCCTAAATTGATGGGTGTGACAAAATGACAAACATAAAAAACATTGATGAATATAGGGATCACTATCATATAACGGGTTTGTCAGGTAATTGTCATGTCATACCAGTCAGCGTTATAAATAAAATCGCTGATGGTGATATGAAAATCACTGATCTAGAAGAATATGATGACATTATTCCAACAATTGTTGGTTGTTTTGTATTTGGCCTAAATCAATGACAGTACTAAACAAAGAGCTATTCGACTCAGCTATATCGCTCGGCCTCGACCTGAACCGGGTCGATGCAAGCACAAGCCGTAAGATTATCAAGATTTTAAAGCGCATGGAGCGCGAGTTAATCGCTCTTTTGTCTGTTGATGAATTGACAGCATTCAGCAAACGAAGAGTACAGAAACAATTGGCTGAAGCGAAGAAAATCATAAATGATTACTACGCTGAAATAACAAACGTGAATCTTGACGCGACTAAAAACGTCGCACTTTCAGTCGCAAATGAAACAGCGGGTAGCCTTGCCATTGCTACGGGTGGAGCTATGGCTGGAGTTGGTGTATTACCAACCACTGCATTTATGGAAACAATCGCAGGCACGGCAATCATTCAAGGTGCTGTTCAGGCTGATTGGTGGAAAAGACAAAGCGCCGATACGGTTTGGCGATTCAATAACGCAGTGCGACAAGGCTTAGTTGCGGCTGAGACAACGCCACAAATTATTAAGCGCGTTCGTGAGACAATAGACGTGTCACGTAGAAATGCAGAATCATTAGTGCGAACAAGCATTATGACTGTCTCGAACGATACCAGGCAAAGTGTTTTTGAAAATCATGCTGATATTATAAAGTCTTTGGAATGGGTCGCCACACTTGACGGCAGAACTTGTCCGCGCTGTGCAGTACGCGACGGTAAGCGCTGGACATTGATTGACAAAAAACCGATTAATCATAGCATCCCGTTCTCACGCATTCCGATTCATTTTAATGATCGCTGTGTAATGGTTCCCGTCACAAAAACATTTAAAGAGTTGGGTATTAACATCAATGAATTTGATGATAATGTTCGAGCAAGCATTGAAGGCCAGATCACGGATAAAACGTTTGAAGATTTTATGAAGCGTAAAGGAAGGAAGTTTACTGAAGAGATTTTAGGTAAAGGTCGCGCTGACCTTTACCTGAATAAAAAAATCACATTTGAGCAGCTCATTGATGGCCGCGGTAATGAATTAACGCTGCATGAATTAACAGCAAAATATGTTAAATAGTTGCAAGATAATCCAGCGGGTTTAAATATCCGCGAACACGTTTCACTTCAAAATGAAAATGCTGTGTAATGCCAGGATATATCCTCGTTAAATCTTGACTTCTGCCTATCTTATCACCGCGTTTTATTGTGTCGTATAAATCAACATGTGGCGTAACATAAAAATATCTTACATCATTGCCATCTTTGTCAGTGATTTGAATGTATCGCATGTGACCTTTTTTTTCATTTGAAGGATCATATGGATAGCCTATTTTTGTCACGATGCCATCAGTCAGGCTGATTATTTCATCGTGCGGGTGGCATACAAAATCAACCCCATTATGCTTACGACTACCACCAGCGCGACTTGCGCCGAAATAGCCAGCGCCTTGGCTGTCAAAACCTCTGATGTTTGGTGTTCTCATTTTAAAAATAATCCTATTGCTGTACCAATTAACATAACAAATGCAGTGTATAATAATATTAGAAAAGTGTCATGTTTATGATGTCTCAATTTTGAATTTAAGCGCAAGTTGTCAGCTTTTAATAGGCGTATCTTGTCGTGTAAATTATCGACAACTCTTGACATGTCATTGT
>CAYNIU010000080.1:5337-10425 GCA_964397365.1 uncultured Methylomarinum sp.
TGCAGCATATATTTTTTTTAATTTGCCACTGCTTTGATTGCGTAATCGTTTAAATATTGCTTTTGTATTAGCTTTGTATTCGTTACACAGACCCGCATCTAGTAACGAATTATACAACTCACGCAATTGCTCAACATTGAGTGATAACAAATAATTCTGCAATGTCATGATTCATCCAATAATATCTGTTCTAGTGCATTCATTCTGCATAGATATTCAGTATATTCATGTTCAGACATAAGCATTGCAACTCGCTCACAAAATGAATCTATCATCTCATCATTGTAAGCAATATTTTTTTGCTGACATTGATTGATTAGCCATGCTGCATCTCTGTCAAATGGTTGTTCTTTATCGTTCATTGGTCTTTCTTCTTCCTATTGAATAACTAGGTTTTTTATGTTTTGCTCTATCTGAGCATTTTTTGCATCGTTTATGTGTGCCTCTATTTTCACCCAATTCTGATTGAGGTCTGTGTTTTCTACACGTTGCACAATAAAATTCATTCATTTTCATTATTTACCTAGCCAATAAAATTAACACAATGACGTTAATTATAAAAATTACCCAAAACAAAAAGCTTCCAATATTGCTTTCTGATTCTTGTCCATATTCTGCTAATATTTTATTTCTTTTATTGCAGTTTGTACCTGCAACTGCACACCATGCCCAAATCCAAAATCCAGCGGTTACTATTGATAACAACAGGTGTAACGTGTGATTTGTTTTATGATCACTTATTTTGTAATACATTTCAATTGCATTGTTTTTCATTGTTTTTTTCTCTCGTTTAGTTATAATTTTAATTCGCATTGCTTGTTTACCCCTTTAAATGCTCTAAAAAACACCATTAACGGCAAGCAATGCGCCTTACCATCTATCTCCAAAAGGCTCGATGTGCATAGTAATAGCTGAACATGCAAGTGCTATGTATTTAGGAATATGAGATATGCTCATCTCCCATCGCCGTATGCCGCCGCGTGAACAACCCAGCTCATCGGCCATTCGCTGTTGCGACCATTTGCGCTCGCGTCTGAATTTTATTAACTGTCTTGATGTCATAATCCTGTTTTTTTTGATTGAACGTGGCAAAACAATAGCACATATATAAACAAAAACAAAGCTTTTTTGCTTAATCTTACACAAACACATGTTTTATATGAGATTAATATATACATAACTTATATAATATGGTTACAAGTGCGTGACGCACATAACTTAATTAACTGTGAGAGTTGATAATGGCGTTAGATTTAGAAGTAGAAAGCTTAGACAGCTTGGACGATAGTATCAAGGGATTATACACGGAATCAGAAGGAAAATTTAGACTGGATATTTCGGGCGGCGTACCTGATGTGTCTGGGTTGAAATCAGCGCTGGCAAGTGAACGTGAATTGGCTAAGAAAGCCAAGGCTGAAGCTAAAGCTGCCGCTGCAAGGCTTGAGGGAATAGACCTTGATAAATATCAAGCGATTATGTCGAAGTTCGAGAACGACGAGGAGCTAAAACTAATTGCTGAAGGGAAAACAGATGAGGTTTGGAATAGGCGAAAAGAAAAAAACGACGCTGCTTGGCAGGCTAAGCTGGAAGCGGAATCGTTAAACGCTAAAAAAGCACAGGAGACCATTAAGCAGCTCAAAAAACGCGCATTACAGGGTGAATTGAGCTTGGGATTTGGTGACACATTCCATGAGTATGCTAGACCAGATGCTATACGCGTCGCTCTTGATATGTTCACCCTTGACGACGATGGCAAAGCCGTAATGCTTGATGAAAACGGCTCTATTGTAATCGGCAAGGACGGTAAGACACCGTTCAGCGTACAGGAGTGGGCAACATCTCCAGAGGTTCGGAACGAACATCCACACTGGTTTAAACCGACTGGCAGTGGTAGCGGCGCATTTCAAACAACAAATAACAGCGGTAATGGCCGAACTATTACGCGCTCACAATACGAAGCATTAAGCCCAGCAGAACAGCGAGCAAGCTACAAAGCTGGGGTTGAGGTTATAGATGATTAGAATAACTTAACTTTAAAATAAAGGAAATTAAAAAAAATGGCAGCATTAACTCTCACATCATTAATTCCAACTATTCATGAGGCTATGGATGTCGTAGCACGTGAACAGGTTGGCCTGATCCCTGCGGTATCCCGCGATTCCAGCGCAGAACGCGCGGCAATTGGACAAGCTGTAGTATCGCCTGTTGTCGGTGCATTAGCCGCTGAGGATTTGACCGTTGCGAATGTCGCGGCAGACTACCCGGCTGAAACCATTAACAATGTACAGATGCAGATTACAAAATCTCGCTCTGTTCCTTTCGGTATTAACGGTGAAGAGTCTCGCGGTTTAAGCAATGCCGGCACACTAGGAAGCATCAATCAGCAACGTATTGAACAAGCTCTGCGTACATTGACCAATGAGGTTGAAGCAGACTTGGCCTCGCTGCATGTTGACGCATCACGCGCTTACGGCACAGCAACAGGCACACCGTTTAACACGTCTGGAGACTTAACAGACTTCTCTAACCCTATGCGTATCCTTGACGAGAATGGCTCACCATTGTCAGATCGTCAATTAGTTTTAGGTAGTGCAGCCACTAACCGACTACGCGGAAAACAGGCCACATTGTTTCAGGTCAATACTTCGGGCAGTGACGAATTATTGCGTCGCGGCATGATTAGTGCGCCTGTGATGGGTCTTGATTTGCACCAATCTCAGGCGATTAAAACCGCTGTCACAACCGGTACTGCGGCTGGTTCAACCACTGATAATGCTGGTTATGCCAAAGGTGCAACCGTCATTACACTAGCGAATCTTGCTGGTACGGGCACAATCATTGCAGGTGATATTATCACTTTCGCAGGGGATACCAATCAGTACGTTGTCGAATCTGGTGACACCGATGTTTCAAATGGCGGTACTATCACCTTGGCAGCACCAGGGCTGCTTGAAGCGCTACCGGCTGCGGCAACTGCGATTACTGTTATTGCTGCAACGACTCGGAATATGTTCTTCCATCGTTCAGCGATCCAGTTAGCTACTCGCGCTCCAGCAATGCCAGATGGCGGCGATAGTGCTGACGATGTGATGTTGGTAACCGATCCTGTGAGCGGTATTACTTACGAGTTCGCTGTTTACAAACAGAAACGTCAAGTACGTTATGAGATCAACTTGGCATGGGGCTTCAAAACAGTGAAGCCTGAATTTCTTGGTCTATTAATCGGGGCTTAAACAACCTGTACTGGTATATTTTATCAGTAGTCATCAATACAAAAGCCGCTCCTTGGGGCGGCTTTTTTGCTAATAGAGGATTAGACATGTCAGTTATAAAAATCAAACCCGTACATAAAGAAACCCAAGGCGATTACGTATTAATCGCAGAGGAGAATTTCGACTCAGAAATTCATGAACTTTATACACCAACAAAAAAAGAAGCACCAAAAAAACGTGCTATCAATCCAAAAAATAACCCACAGGGATAATTGTTATGGCAATCGGAACAGTTACAAAATACAACCAATGGGAAGACATTACAGGCGGCGCTGCCAATAGGCAGTGGGATGATGCTACAGCAGGGAATATAATGTTCGTTCTTGCAAAAGCATCATACACGCCAAGCGCAGCGCACACTACCGTTGCTAATATCGGCATAGCCGACGTTGATTACATTGCGACAGGAGACGGCGCACCCATCGCCGCTACAACATTAGATGTTGATGCAACAACAACCCCAGGCACAACATACTATGACAGTGACGCGGCAAATTTTGGAGCTAATGTAACCATATCAGCAAAATATCTCATTGCCGTTCAGCCGGTCACAGCAGGTACATTTGCATCAACTGCCAAATTATTATGGTACGTTGATTTAGACACAACAAGTACGTCGAGTGAAGTTAGCTCAACAGCATCAACATTCAGTGTCGATGCTTCTGTCAATGGGTGGTTATCATCAACATAAAACAGGGATTGTAAAATGAGCCATGATGAATGTGACAGAATATTAACGCTTGAAAATAATCAGCGTTATGACCGCTCAAGAATGGGTGAGATATGTGTTAAGCTGACACGTCTTGAATCGACACAGCATGAAATCATGAATCTTTTATTAAAGATCAAGTGGTTTGGCACTGGCACACTAATGGTCATAGCGGCTGACCAGATAGGATTTATTGCTGTCATTAAACAATTATTCATATAAGATATTATGCCAGATTATAGCATACTTAAAACAAAACTCACTGACACATCTTTTAATGGATTAAACGATGTGCAAATTATGAGTATCTTAAATACATCACAAATCAATATAAAAAAACCTATTATGGTTATTGATATAGAAAAGTATCTCTCTGCCAATCGTAAATATATCAAAATCATAGATAGCTCTGATATCAATGCGCGTGAAGCAGTATTGGCATTGCAGAAATTTACAAGTTTTGATACATCAAACACAACGTATCTAGCAGTACTGACATCAATCATTGACGGCTTAATATCTATTGGTCTATTAGCCAATCAAGATAAAACCTCGATATTAAGCATGGCTAACGATGTAACGACATGGGCGCAACAACAATGGGGGCGTGATATTACTTTAACAGACATTGCTAATGCACGGAGTTATATCTAATGGCACTCGCTAAACCCCTATATGCAACAGAAGCAGCATTAACAGTAGCCGGTTTATCTACATTAGCAGACACGGCATCAGTCACAGAAAGTGCGGAGCATGATAATAGTGTTGATAGGTACATGTGGGTTGATTTTTCAATTACTTTAACCGCCGCAGCTGCAACTAATGGGACAGTTGATGTTTATGCGCTAGAAGGTAATGCAACCGGCTCTTTATCATCAACTGCTAAAACTTCAAACATGCGGCGCATTGGTTCAGTAGAATTAAATGGAACAACTACTGTAACTAAAGTTTTATCGTATGATGATCCTGCTAGTTTATGGAAATTACACTTCATCAATAATTCAGGATCGGCTTTAGCTTCTGAAACAATCACCATGCGCGGCGTCAATCCAGAGAGCGTCTGATGGTTTTTATACCGCGTTGGGAAAGGTTTAGAGACAAAAAACC
>CAYNIU010000081.1:0-10302 GCA_964397365.1 uncultured Methylomarinum sp.
TTCATGCCGCTGTTTCAAGGGTTGATTATGGGAATGCCTCTTTTGTGTGATGTATGGCGTGATATTAGCTTCATCGCAGGCATTGACATTGGCTGCACTGAAATAGCCTGTGTCCGCAAGCAGATTGTCCACGACGCCTAAATTGTCCGGCAATTGCTTCAGCTTGGCTAATGCCGGGACAATTTCTTGTTTATCATTTGTGTGTTGTGTCACATCGTGCCCAACAATTAAGTGGGTGTGGATATCCACACTCGCCTGTGCATTATAAGCTTGCTCAAAACCGCTTTTTGTTGGCATGATTCTGGATTCTTCGTCAGTCAGGTTGACCTGGTCTTTGGCTTGAGGTTCTTCTGAGGGGGCTTGGGGGGCTTTCCCACCACTCTTTTTTCCGGTCTCTTTATATTTCTGCTCACGCTTTGCCATTTTTTCATCATATGCGGCTTTTTCTTTTTCATAGCGTGCTTGTGCCCGGGCTTTGATTTCTTTTTTAGCTCGAGCGATCACCTCTAATCTATTTTGTCGGCGTTGCAGTTCTTCCGGTACATCCATATCTTCAGGGATCGGGCTATTATCAGCCTCTTTTGCCAGCTGCATTAATGTTTCGATTTCCTGTTTAAACTGTGCTTCCAGCTTGTTGGCATATTCCCAACTCAATGCTTTATGTTGGCTGGCATTGGCTTTGATTTTTGTTCCCTCTAAACTAACGGTTCCCAACTTTAATAGCCCCATGGCTTCTGCCAATAGCCGTATTTCGACAAACAATCCTTCGATTTCTTGGCTGAATCGCTTACGAAAGGTGTTAATGGTGTCATGATCTGGATGCTCATTCGCTGCAATGAACTTGAACGCCATGGAGTCATAAGTGGCTTTTTCCAGTTTGCGGCTAGAGAAAATGCCCGTTGCATAGCCGTAGAATAATAGGGCGAGTAGCATGGCCGGATGATAGGGACGTTTACCGGCCCCTCGGTAATTCAGGGTGAGTGGGCTTAGATCCAGCTGTTCAACAATCTCGACAACAAATCGTGCTAAATGATCTTCCGGAATATAATCTTGCACACAAGGTGGAAAAATATAAGGGCTGTTTCGATCTATCAGGATGAAATTTGTGGCCATTTTATTGCGCTCCTTCTGTTTGTCGATGCCTCTATTTTACCATTTTTGAGCCGTTAAATCCGACAGTCTCCTAGGGCAACAATGCCATTATCTTTGGAATTGCTCAAAAAGCCGACCACCTTTTTCTGCTCTAACCATTCACATTCTACGTTCAGACATAATCCTTCCTGATTTTATTTACCCTGTACCAACAAATCAAACACCACCCGAGCAAAACCCGCCGCCTTAGTAGGATCAGACAACAACTGCATCATCTGATTTTGATGCGCTTCATTACTATCCATCACCGCATCATCAATCGCTTTAGGAAAATCACCTAACATCGCTTGCTCAGGTGTGTTATTAGCAATCTGACTCATCACCAAGGCATTTTCACTGAGTTTATCCCTGACCGTATAGGCATAGTTCACTAAATCTTTATCAGTCAGCTCATCCGTAATAAAAAGTTCATTCAGCCTACCGATAATCTGCGATAAAAACTCCTCTTTTTTATCTTTAGGTTTTGCAGAACCCAACCCGTCACCTGGCTCCAGATAATCCCCAGAGTCCTCTTTTAGGTTTAAATCTTGCTGGCGAATTTTTGATAATCGGTAGTGGCTTAACACCACATTATCCAGATCAATATCATCTTCATCAAGCAGGGTTTCACGCAGCATCGGACGAAGATTTCTAGCATATAAACTTAGCTTTTCTAAATCCTTATCACTGTAATCAACGATCTGTGACATAAATTCATAGAAGCGTACAAAGGTGCCTAAATCCTTTTTAAATATTTCCAAGGCATCTTTTTCCTGCTTACATTCTTTAAAGCTATTCTCTGCATTGGCTATGAGTACGGCATCCGCTGTTTTCTTAGTCCGCTCAAACATGTCTTTGGCTTGCTTATACGCCTCAACGGCTGACTTATAACGTTTTTGCCAGCGCTCTACCGCAGGTTTACAAATATTAGCTATGGCTGCATTGCTTTTACTCTTTTGTAAAAATGCCACACAAAACTGCTCCACCTCTTGCCATTGAAAGATACCCGCTGCACGCAATTTATCGAATAAATCAAAGATCAGATCAGGGTCAGACACATCTGCCAATTCTGCTGTCTGATAATAAGGTTGAAAAGCCACAAGAATATCATCCGAGTCATTAAAGAAATCCAGTATAAACGTGCCTGTTTCCGCTTTGCCCGGATAGGTACGATTCAAACGTGACAAGGTTTGTACGCATTCCACGCCACCTAGTTTCTTGTCTACATACATGGCACAGAGCTTAGGTTGATCAAATCCTGTCTGGAACTTGTTGGCAACCAGCATGACTTGATAATCGTCAGAATCAAAGGCTTTACGCATATCACGGCCTTTCAGATTCAGGTTCATATTGCTTTCGGTAAACTTTTCGCCGATCAGACCGGCTACATTCGGGTCCTTTTCATTAAATTCCACTTCACCCGAGAAAGCCACCATCGCATGAATTTTTTTATAGCCTTTTTCAGTAATGTATTTGTCAAAGCATAATTTATAACGCACCGCTTCTTTACGCGAACTGGTCACCACCATGGCTTTGGCTTGGCCACCCAATAAACCTATGACATTATCTTTAAAGTACTCAATAATCACCTGTACTTTTTGTGAGATATTGTAATCATGTAGGCGCACCCATTGATTCAGTTTGACCTTGGCTTTTTTACTTTCTACCTCTTGATCTGAACCCTGGATCGCCAGGGCTAAGTTATAGGCCACTTTGTAATTGGTATAATTTTTTAACACATCCAGAATAAAACCTTCTTCTATCGCCTGGCGCATACTGTAGACATGATATGCTTCGGGTTTATTAGTTTTAGATGGCGCTTCATCGGGCCTAGGTAAGCAGCCAAACAGCTCTAATGTTTTAGTTTTAGGGGTTGCGGTAAAAGCCAAATAACTTAGATTAGCTGAAGCGCGACGTGAAGCAACGGCAGCATCTAATATATCTTCGCTGCTTAACTCCTCCTCTTGGCTTTCAACCATCAACACTTCTTTTAACTGACGCGCAGTAGACCCCGTTTGCGATGAATGCGCCTCATCGGCAATCACCACATAGTTGCGCTCTTTTAAGCTGACGCTGTTTTCTATGGCTTTTAACACATAGGGAAAAGTTTGAATGGTGACGATAATAATTGGCTGTGAGCCTTCCAAAGCGGCAGCGAGTTTTTCGGATTTAGAGCCGTCACCTTCTTGATTATTAATGCGCCCTACCACACCCTCTACACTGGTAAATTGTGAAATAGTCTCCTGCAGCTGTGCATCCAATACATTTCTATCGGTAACAATAATGATGGAATCAAACTGTTTATTGCCCGTTTCGTCATGTAATGACGATAACTGATGCGCTACCCAGGCAATCGAGTTAGATTTGCCCGATCCCGCACTGTGCTGTATCAGATATTTATGCCCCGGGCCTTCGCTACGCGCTGCCTCCACCAATTTAGTGACCACATCCCATTGATGATAACGCGGAAAGATTAAAGTTTCTTTTTTGTATTTACGCCCTTCCCAGTCTTCTTTTTCTTCAATTTGTAAATGTACAAAGCGAGCCAGAATATTCAGCAGATTATCAGGCAGCAACACCTCATTCCATAAATAATCGGTAGCGTATTGGTTAATATCCTCAGGAATATCATTACCCGCACCGCCGTCTTTTGTGCCTTTATTAAATGGCAAAAAGTAGGTGTTATCGCCCTCTAATCGCGTCGCCATATACACTTCATATTGGCTAACGGCAAAATGCACCAACGCGCCACGTTTAAAGCTTAATAAAGGTTCCGGTTTTTTGGTGGCAGGATCAATCGCAAAGCGCGTGGTTTTATATTGTTTAATGGCATTTTGTACCGCCTGTTTAAACTCAGACTTTAACTCTAAAGTGGCTATGGCCAAGCCATTAACAAACAACACCAGATCAATGCGCCAGGCCTTGGCTTTGCTGCCGGTTTGCGCTAAATGCTCTTCAGTGGCCCAAGGGCTATAAACCAACTCAGGCACGACACGCAAACGGTTCTGCTGATAGCGCGCCAAGGTATCAGGGTTTAAATCATGCTCAGGTTTAAACTGGCATAAACTAAAGCGGGTACCACGATCACGTAGCTCATGGCGTAATACACCCAAGGTGCCAAAAGTACGCATTTCTTTATTGGCGGCATTGGGGTCGGCTTTGTTAAGTTGTGAGGCTACCCGCTCTAAAAACTTTTGTTCAGGATTGTTGGGGTAAAGCGTACAGAATTTTTGCCACTGACTGTCTTGGGTGTCTTTAACAAAACCTAATACATCCTCTTCATACAAAGCCAGTTCACGGTTGTAGTTTTCAGGTTGTCCTAATAGCCAGCCATTAGCGACTAGCTGGTTGATCATGTCGTTTTGAAACACACTTTCGTTTGATTTGTTATCCACACCCAAGCCTTTTGTTAAATACCTCAATAAAGTAGGATGGGCAAAGGGGCTCCATCCCGTGCCTATCACTTAACCAACCCATTCTGATGGGCACGCTATCGCTTTGCCCATCCTACTCGTGACCAATGCCTTCAAAATCATCTATCAATGATGTACCTGGCTCATACCAACCTTTTGCCATTGCTTGTTGGAATGAGCTATGTGGCCAATCACTTGGCTTAGAAACATAACCGTGCTTAACAGGATTAAAATGAATATAATCCACATGTCGCCGCCAATCATCCTCATTACGAATACAATGTTCCCAAAAACGGCGCTGCCATATACCTTTTTCGCGTTTCTTAACTTTAGACTGGCTTACAGCCGCCTGAGGTAAACCTGATGAAAATTTACGTTTAATCACCATCCAGCGTCTAGAAAAATCCGCATCACCTTCTGGTAATCGCCATATTGTATGTAAATGATCAGGCAACACCACAATCGCCTCAATATCAAATGAGTAACGTGATTTACACATCTGAAAAGCAGCACGTAGTCTGTCAATATTTTCAATTAATAAAGGTTTACGATTTGCTGTTACCACCGTAAAAAAATATCTTGCTCCTGGTTGGTAAAAACGCCGATACTCCATTCATCTCTCCCAAGGTAGGATGGGCAAAGCGATAGCGTGCCCATCTTTTATACCACATATTGATGGGCACGGGATAAAGCCCCTTTGCCCATCCTACGCCTGCCAGAAAATGTGCTCATGCAACCGCTTCCTTGTTGTTTATTTTGTTGTGAGTCCGTAGGATGGGCAAAGCGGTAGCGTGCCCATCTTAAGTGCTGCGGAGATTAGGGCTGTGCGGCGTTCTTGCATTAATTTAATTACCGATACAGCCTTTTCTTCCAAAAAAGACATTTTCTTGAGATTATTTACAATAAATTCAGCAATCTTTTTTTGCTCTTCTTCAGGAGGACACGGTGCTAGAAACTCATTAAACGCTTCTGTAGGTAAACGCCACCGTCCTATATGTGCCGCACCTTGCCCAAAAGGGAAAAATAATTTATTGATATATCCCATTTGCAAAAAACACAAGAAATACTCTGGTATCGATGTTTTATCTTCTAACGTGAATACACGATAATCAGGACTAGTGACACCATCATATTCAGATATATCAACAAAACCTGTTAGTAAATCCATGTGATTCATGGCGTAATCTCCTTTGTAGACTAACTGATATTTTGAGTAGTCCATTGAAAGCTGACCTTCTCCACTTTCAATGTCTTTTATTTTGATACCTTTTTGAGTTATCGATAGAACATCGTAACCAAGCTCACCTGCAATACGCTTTCTTATTTTAAATAGATTTTTAAATCGTTTTACTTCCCAATGCTCAGGCACTTCTCCCAACCACTCAACACCTGAATCGCGCATGGGGGCGTTAGGGTTTAAACCTTTGGTAACGGCATGGCTAATGACTGCCTGACGTTTTTCTTTTAGCAGTTTGATCAGCTGTTGTTGTTTTTCGATCAGGGTATCGATTTTGGCAGTTTCGTGGTCGAGAAAGTTGGCGATTTTCACTTGCTCATCATATGTTGGTTCTGGCCCTTTTATATTTACCAGATCAGAAGCATTTATAGCCGGATAGCTAATACCAACAGACTGAGCAACCACTTCTTTAATAAACCCATTAGCCCTTAAGCAATAAGCAGCATAACCTTTATATAAATATTTATTAGGCCTTATAACTGCAAATCCAGTAGAAACAATTAAATTATCAGATGGATTATCAATAGGTGCTATTGCTTCGGGATATGTTCTGACTGTTGAAACAATAACATCCCCATCTCGTACAATTCGCCTTGCTCGAGATGGTGCTTTACTAAAAGTCATGGCTTCAATTTTCTTAATGCCATCAGTAGCAGATACACTGCCAATATCTACATATTCAATTTCATAATCTATACCTACAGATTCAGCTAATACTTCGTCATTGTATGTACACAGATATTTTAATTGGCGTGCTTTCCAATGCATAGGAATATTACCCAACCACTCAACCCCAGAATCCTTATACTCAGCATAAGCCTGATATTTAACACTCATAAAACACCTTCTACGACCGCGTTATCTCCGCAGCCATGTAGGATGGGCAAAGGAGGTACGACGTGCCCATCAACAACAACGCGCTGACATGATGGGCACGGATAAAGCCCTTTGCCCATCCTACGTGATTTAAATTGCAACAGCGTGGTATTAACCCTAACCGCCGCCTTAATTTGTGTCTGTAAAATCGTTTGCTTGAGATTTTTTAACCAGCTTTTGTATTCGCTATTTTGTAATAGATTAGAACTCATGAGTGCACCTCTTGCAATAGCTTCATGATTTCGGCACTGACTTTATCTAAATCCGCATCAATCTCCGCTAAATCCCGTGGTGGTTGATACTGATAAAAATGGCGGTTAAAGGGTATTTCATAACCGACTATACCGATTTCCTGATCTTTTGGGTCTTTTTTACTGGCATCTATCCAGGCATCCGGCACATGGGGCTGTACCTCTTTTTTAAAGTAGGCTTCGTTAATAGCGTTAACTGTTTGGCTAGGGTCGAGGGCGACGTTTTCATTATCACGCAAATCACCATCGGCTTTGTATTCCAGCACTCGACCATCCACTTCAAACAAGCCATAAATCGGGTTGGCTTTGCCCTTGTGTATTTTTTTTATGACTTTTTCTGCCTCTGGATTTTTCCAGCTTACAGCCGTAGTCATTCGTTTTTTCTCTTTGGCGTCTAAACTAATACCTTGCGCTTTGCAGGCGGCTTTGATTTTCTCTTCATAGCCATTCATATCATCGTGCTGTGCTGTTCCGATGATTTGTTGCAGTTGTTTGGCTTTTAGCAGATTTGTTTTTGTGTTGCCCAGATTTTAGTATCTATTAGGTCTTTAATCTGTTTTTCTTTCAATTCGCTAAAGTGGTTTTTGATGTGTTTGCGAATGGCTTCTTCATGCGCGGCTAATACGCCATAGTTTTCGTAGTCCTCAGCATCAGTCCAACTTTGCCCATATTCTGCATACGCCCACTTCATTACCGCACACAAGGGTTTAGGGGCAAAACGCAGTTCAGCTATACGCTCATCACTGAATTGATAGGATTCGCGTAGTGGACGTTCTATGGTAATACGACGATAACCAAATTCATGGGTGTTAAAGATTTTACTGGCAAAGGTTTTTGGAGCTTCAGTTTTAGGGCTGGCGGATTGCCGCCCCCGATTGCTTTTCTGCTCAGCAGGCTTATCTAACTCACGCGCCTCGACCACTTCAAAATCACCAAAACTGCGGGTAATAGTGGCTATGTCAGCCTCACTCATTACATTGCGTTTAGAGCCTAGCGATTTACGCATTTTATCGCAGAGGTTTATGCCATTAATCAGCTGGACTTTGCCTTTACGCTGTTCGGCTTTCTTATTCGATAACACCCATACATAAGTCGCAATGCCGGTGTTATAGAACATATCAGTAGGCAGTGCGACAATGGCTTCTAATAGATCTGCTTCGAGGATATAACGGCGAATTTCAGACTCACCCGAACCCGCGCCGCCAGTAAATAAGGGAGAACCGTTAAGGATAATGCCAATTCTTGCCCCGCCCTGATCAGCACCACGGAGTTTGCTGATCAGGTGTAAAAGGAATAATAAGGAACCGTCCGAGACTCGGGGCAAACCAGGACCAAAGCGACCATCGAAGCCTTTAATGGCGTGTTCGGCTTTGATGTCTTGTTCAATCTTTTTCCAATCTACACCAAACGGTGGGTTGGATAACATGTAATCAAATTTATCGGCGTAGAGTTGATCATTCGATAAGGTATTGCCGAGTTTAATATTGCTAACGTCTTGGCCTTTAATCAGCATATCGGCTTTACAGATGGCATAACTTTCCGGGTTTAGCTCCTGCCCAAACGCCCGCATAACCGCTTGTGGGTTGAGTTCATGCACGTATTCCATACCTGATGATAAAAAACCGCCTGTGCCGGCTGTCGGGTCATAAATAGTGCGAATAATCCCCGCTTTGGTTAAGGCATCATCATCTTCCATAAACACCAGCGAGGTCGTCAGACGCACAATGTCGCGCGGGGTAAAGTGTTCTCCAGCGGTATCATTCGAGCTTTCAGCAAAGCGGCGGATCAATTCTTCAAATACTAAACCCATATCATGATTAGAGATGGCCTTGGGGCTTAAATCCGTTTTCCTGACTTTTTGTACAATTTTGTATAACAAGTCGGCATCATTAAGCTGGCCGATAAATTCTGCAAAGTTAAAGTATTCAAAAATCTCTCTGGCATCTTTTGAAAAGCCTTGAATATAAGATTCCAGGTTGTCTTTAATACCGGCTTCACCCAATTTGGATAAATCCATTTTTGAGGTGTTAAAAAACGATAGACCGCCGGTAGCTCGTAATATCATTTTTTCCTGGGCTTCTTCGGGTAAGGGTAAGCCCATTGCCTGGACTTTTTCATGTTCGGTTAGTACGGCTTCTTTACTTTCTTCCAGTACACCTTCAAGACGTCGTAATAAGGTGAAAGGAAGGATGACACGCCCATATTGGCTTTGTTTGAAATCGCCACGTAATAAGTCGGCTAGTGACCAGATATAAGCGGCCAGGTTGTTGGGTGTTTGGATCATGAATTATGTTTTATCGTGTTACGTGAGTATGATTGAAATACAAGGTGTTATTGGTGGTAGCCGTTGATTGAGTCTTCTATTCATACAGGGGGGAACTGGTCGTAGTTCATACCTATTCTATCCATTAAAGCAATTAGTATTGCTGCTGATTATAGTTGTTAATCACCTTTTTGTATGCCATATAAGCTTTGCAATGATTCAATTGAATAACCGTAGTCCAAAGCTTTCATGGGCATCCTATTCAATTGGTGGATAATTTTCGGAAGCATACAGCTCTTTACCCCGCCTTCTTTCTGAATATAAACTTTATAATTAAAAGCCAGGTCATTCATTGATCCCATAACACTTCTATTATTGGTATTGGCAAAACCGATAGTGGCATATTCCTGCATTATTTGATCGCGTATTGTTTCGTTAAATGCTTCATCTGCTAAAATACATTGTAGGCAGTTTCTAAAATAATCATCTAGTTTACGAAGTTGTTCTTTTTTAACACCAGGAATGATGAAATTGAACAAGGTCTTGTCATTAACAAATAAAACACATTTGCGTCTGTCAATGAGCAACAGGTTTGCATGCCATGCGCCTAAGAGACCTGTTGTTGATTCTTGTTTGGCTAAATCGGCAGCTTTAAGGCCCATCTCTTTTTGTAGTTTTTTGGTACAGCGGATCAGTTGCATGCGTCATCAGGAAAGTAGTTGTTGAGTAAGTTAGATATATTATCGTAATATCCCCTGCCTATGTGTCTTGCTAAGTAAACAATATCAGCTAATTCTGTTACATATTTAGCTTGAGTTGCCTCATCTGCTTTAACTAATAACTTGAGTGTAGCTTGAAACATTGAATACAAACTATCGTAGAACTCCTCATACATATCACCATAATCCAAAGTGAATTGAGTTCCTGTTTTTACATAGAGAACCACGAGTTCTATTGTACCGTTAGTGTCTTTAGTGGCTTTCTTGTAATCACTGATAGCTTTACACCCTGCTAACAAACCGACTGGTTTATTCTTCATTACATCAGGATACAACAGCGCGTCATCAATGCGACATTTGTCAATGGCCAAAATAATTGACCCCCTTTCGGACAATAATTTTGACCCCCCTT
>CAYNIU010000082.1:0-9841 GCA_964397365.1 uncultured Methylomarinum sp.
ATTCCAGAATCTCATTAGAGCCATTGCCCAAAGTAATTTGCTCGGCATTGACAGATAATTTTTTCGACAATGCCGTTTTTAATTTAAAGCCATTGCCATCTGGATAGCGAGTCAATTCAGGCAATGCTTCCTGTATTGCAGCAGCCACTTTCGGATTAACACCCAAAGGATTTTCATTGGAAGCCAGTTTAACGATCTCTGTCAGGCCTAATTCTCTTTCCAATTCATCAATCGGTTTACCCGGCATATACGGAATCAGTTGCTGTACGCCGGAAACAGCCAGATTGAAAATAATATCGGAATTTTTCATATTGATTGAAAGAACCAAACTTAAATGACCGCTTTGGGATAAGAACCTAAAATCTTCAACAGATGAACATTTTCTTTTAAGGAGTCCAGCGCTTTGCTGACATTCTCATCATTACAATGGCCGTTAATATCAATAAAGAACACATATTCCCAAAGTCCCTGCTTGGAAGGCCGGGATTCTATATGTGACAGACTGATACCGTATTCGGCAAACGGCTGCAGAATTTTATGCAAAGCACCTGACTGATTACTGGTTGACACCAGAATGGAAGTTTTATCCTGACCAGTGGCGGCTGGTTGCTGAGTACCAATAATAATGAAACGGGTGGTGTTGTTCGAATCATCCTCGATATTTTTTTCAAGGATATGCAAATTATATAATTCCGCCGCAACGACACCGGCAATGGCCGCTTTCCGGCGATCCCCGGCAGCCAGTCTGGCCGCTTCTGCATTACTGCTGACCGCAGTACAGCTAACATGAGGTAAATTGGCATTCAACCATTGACGACATTGCGCCAAAGATTGTTGATGTGAAAAAATTTCCTTGATTTCATCCAGTTGTTCCATAGTTCCCATCAGATTCTGATGCACCCGGATTTCCACCTCTCCACAGATCTGCAAAGACGACGTCATAAAACGATCCAGTGTATGGGCAATCACGCCTTCAGTCGAATTTTCAACCGGCGCCACTCCAAACTGGCAATGTCCATTTTCCACTGCATTGAAAATTTCATGAATGGTGGTTTCAGCAATAGCATTAACAGCATGGCCAAAATGTTTAAAAGTCGCCTGCTGTGTAAAGGTGCCTTCCGGCCCCAGAAATGCCACTTCGAGCGGTTTCTCTAGAGCCAGACAGGCTGACATTAACTCCCGGAAAAAACGAACGGCTGTATCATCAGCCAAAGGCCCCTGATTCAGCTCCTGAATACGCCTTAAAACCCGGGCTTCGCGGTCAGGACGGTAAAAAGTACCGGTTTCCCCTTCGGCGATCTTGGTTTTTGCAACCTCCATTGCGCAGCACGCCCGTTGATTGATTAACGCAAGAATCTGTTGATCAATGGCATCAATTTTTTCCCGTAATTCTGAAAGTGGAATAATAGCCGTCATTGTTTCAGGTTAATGAGTTCTTTCAAATTCAGCCATAAAATCTATTAGCGCATCAACACCGGCTTCCGGCATGGCATTATAAATACTGGCCCGCATACCACCAACAGAGCGATGCCCTTTCAATGAACTAAAGCCGTTTTCTTCCGCCAGCGACAAGAATTCTTTGTCCAGCGCACTATCTGCCAGAACAAAAGGAATATTCATTCTGGAGCGATAGCGACTATCAACCGGGTTGCTGTAAAGAGTCGATTGGTCAATAGCCTGATAAAGTTTAGCCGCCTTGTTGATATTCTTTTGTTCAATAGCCTCAATACCACCCTGTTGTTTTATCCATTGTAAAACCAGACCGACCAAATACCAGTTATATGTCGCTGGTGTATTCAACATGGAATCATTGTTGATCTGTTGTTGATAATTAAAAACCGGCGGTACAGAAGCCTCTGCATATCCCAATAAATCTTCACGAATAATGACTATGGTCACGCCGGCTGGTCCCATATTCTTCTGTGTACCAGCATAAATCAGTCCAAATTTGCTGACATCAACGGGTCGTGACAGAATATTGGAGGACATATCAGATACCAGAAGCAAATCCCCCACCAGAGGAATTTCAGAAAACTCTACCCCATGAATAGTCTCATTTGAAGTGTAGTGAAGATAAGCCGCCTGAGGATCAATGTTCCATTCTGCTAAAGCCGGAATAGTGGTAAAAGCACTCTCTTCAGAAGTCGCGGCAATTTGAACCTGACAGTATCTACCCGCATCCTTAATCGCTTTAGTTGACCAGGCTCCAGTATTGACATAACAGGCTTTGCTTTTACCATTCAGCAGATTTTGCGGAATGAAGGAAAACTGAGCTGTAGCGCCGCCCTGTAACAGAGCGATCTTGTAATTATCAGGGATGTCCATTAACCCCCTTAAATCCTGCTGTAGCGCTTCTGCAATCGCCATAAACTGTTTGCCGCGATGACTCATTTCCATGACCGACATACCGGTTCCCTGCCAGTCCAGCATGTCCTGTTGCGCTTTTTCCAGCACAGATTCCGGCAAAGTAGAAGGGCCGGCGCTAAAGTTATAAATTCGCGACATTACAAGTCTTCTCCATTATTGTCTGTATCTTCTGTTTATATTTCTTCATCTTCGGGCAGCCCGTCAATACGACCCACACCGACAACCTTTTCATTACCATCAGGACGTATCACAGTGACCCCCTGAGTATTTCTACCGACCACTGAAATTTCATTAACGCGGGTACGCACCAAAGTACCCCCATCGGTAATTAACATGATCTCATCGTCATCATTAACCAAAATGGCTCCTACCACAGCTCCGTTTCGCTTAGAGGTTTGAATGGCAATCAAACCCTGTCCTCCACGTTTATGGCAGGTAAATTCTTCAAGCCGAGTTCTTTTCCCGAAACCATTTTCAGTGATATTCAGCACCATGCCTTCGCTGGCAATAATTAGGGAAATCACTTTCTGAGCTTTCTGTAATTTGATACCCCGAACCCCCGCCGCAGTTCTACCCATAGAGCGGACATCCTTTTCATTAAAACAGACTGCTTTACCGGCGCTACTGAATAGCAACACATTCTGCTGGCCATCGGTTACTGCGACTCCGACCAAGGCATCATTTTCCCGCAAATCAATCGCAATTTTGCCATTGGCTCTTTGCCTTTCAAATTCCTTTAATGGTGTTTTCTTAACGGTACCGCATTCAGTAGCCATAAAAATAAACTTGTCTTCAGTGTACTCACGCACCGTCAACATGGCATTGATTTTTTCGTCCTTTTCCAGCGGCAATAAATTAACAAACGGCTTGCCCCGGGAAGCGCGACTGGCAACAGGCAAATTAAAGACCTTTAACCAGTATACTTTTCCAGCCGAAGAAAAGCACAAAATAGTGTCATGGGTATTGGCAATAATCAATTTTTCAACGTAATCTTTTTCCTTGGTTGCCGTCGCTGACTTTCCTCGTCCCCCCCGCCGCTGGGCTTTATAATCATCCAGAGGCTGTGATTTAACATAGCCTTCATGAGACATAGTAACAACGACATCTTCTTCAGTAATCAGGTCTTCCGCTGATAAATTTAAATGTTCCTGGATAATCTCCGTTCGTCGCTCATCTGCATATTGCCCCCTGATTTCTTCCAGCTCATCCTTGATAACCTCCATCAAACGATTATCATTACCCAGAATAGCTAAATATTCATCAATTTGCTCCAGAAGTTGCCTGTATTCATTGACAATTTTATCTTGTTCAAGCCCGGTTAACCGATGCAAACGCAAATCCAGTATGGCTTGAGCTTGTGTTTCAGACAACCGGTAAACACCGTCAACAATACCAAATTCAGGTAACAAATCTTCCGGTCTGGAACGTTCCGCATCAGCTCGTTCCAGAAATGCTGTAACTAACCTGGCATCCCAGGTTTTAGTCAACAGCCCTTTTTTCGCTTCGGCCGGATTTGCTGATGTTTTGATCAATTCGATCATTTCATCAATATTGGCTAAAGCAACGGCCAGGCCCTCTAATATATGAGCTCTTTCACGCGCTCTGCGTAAATTATACAGCGTTCTGCGAGTAACAATTTCCCGACGATGATTAATAAATGCGCCCAAAATCTCCTTAAGAGACATACAATGAGGGCGACCATGATGCAAGGCGACCATATTGATGCCAAAAACAGTCTGCAACTGGGTTTGTTTGTACAGATTATTCAATACCACTGCCGGCACTTCACCGCGACGCAATTCAATAACCATGCGCATGCCATCTTTATCTGACTCGTCTCTAAGGCCGGAAATACCTTCTAGCTTGCCATCCTTGACCATTTCAGCAATTTTTTCCAGTAAGCGCGCCTTATTGACCTGATAAGGCAGTTCCGTGGTGACAATAGATTGTCTTCCGCTATCGCCAATGTCCTCAAAATGACAGCGTGCGCGTAAATATATCTTGCCGCGCCCACTGCTATAGGCGTCAAAAATTCCAGAAGCTCCGTTGATAATACCGGCTGTAGGAAAATCCGGGCCCGGTATAATTTCCATCAGTTCGACAATGCTTTTATCGGGATTCTCTATCAATGCCAGACAAGCACTGATAATTTCAGACAAATTATGAGGAGGGATATTAGTAGCCATCCCGACTGCAATACCTGACGAGCCATTTACCAGCAAAGTTGGAATACGCGTCGGCATGACGGTTGGCTCAGATTCTGATTCATCATAGTTAGCGACAAAATCAACCGTTTCCTTGTCCAGGTCAGCCAGCAATTCGTGGGAAATTCTGGCCATACGGACTTCGGTATAACGCATGGCTGCCGGTGAATCACCATCAACGGAACCAAAATTACCCTGCCCGTCTATTAACATATAGCGCATGGAAAACGGTTGCGCCATACGCACGATGGTATCGTATACAGCGGTATCGCCATGAGGATGATATTTACCGATAACATCACCCACCACCCGGGCGGATTTTTTATAAGGTTTGTTCCAGTCATTTCCGAGTACACTCATCGCATATAAAACACGACGATGCACCGGTTTTAAGCCATCTCTGACATCGGGGAGAGCTCGACCGACAATGACGCTCATTGCATAATCGAGATAAGATTGTTTCATCTCGTCTTCGAGATTAACAGGGATAATTTCTTTAGCGAAATCTGACATAGGTCCGTAGTATTCAATACTGTCGACCGCGCCAAAGCTGTCGACAAAATTCCCTTATAAAACAGTCTAATGAAGAAGCAAGTTCATTGTGAACGCGTTAGGCTGATAAGGCTCTAAAAAACTTGGAGATTATAACAAATTATGACTATCCAGTCGAAACTAAGTAACGTGTTAGAAACACTTAATCTGTCGTAAAAAATCAACCTTGATCAATAGAGGGCATTAAAGAAAGTAGACGTCAATAACACCTTGAGTTCCTGAAAAATATCATTCGAAAACTTCATTCAGAAAGTTTTTCATTGCAAACCAGGAACGTTTATCCGCAACAGCCTGATAAACAGTGCCAAACCCAGGGTCATTCGCATGTGGATTGGTAAAGGCATGCATGGTATTACCATAAACATGCATTTGCCAATCAACGCCGACTCCGGTTAATTCCTGCTGTATGGCAAACACCTGCTCAGGAGGCGCCATCGGATCATCATAGCCATGCAGCAACAGAACCCTAGCTTTTATATCGGGATGGCTGATATTATCGGGAGCGCCTAGTAAACCATGAAACGAAACCACCGCAGCAATATCAGCTCCAGACCGGGCCAAATCCAGAACACATAAGCCGCCAAAACAAAATCCGATTGCGGCAATTTTGCTATCATCAACCCAGGGCATCAATTTAACAGCAGATAACGCCGCATTGATACGTTTCTGCAACATAGCCCTGTCATTCATAAAAGGTTGCATCAATTCGGCATTTTCCTGTGGATCCTGTCCTAAAACACCTTTCCCATACATATCAACAGCAAATGCCAGATATCCCAGTTCAGCCAGTTTTTTAGCTTTCTCTGCCACAAATTCATCACGCCCCCCCCAGGCATGGTTGATTAAAACCGTAGGCCGTCTGCCGTCAAATGTATCATCATAAGCAAAAAAACCCTCCAGAAGCACATCGTCGTCCAGATAATCCACTGTATTAGAAATAATCGCCATGACCTTTCCGCTTATTCAGAAATAAAATCGTAAACCACCGCACGGTTTACTAATGGCTTTATCTGCTCATGCAGTATTTTTTTATGTTTTGGATGATCCAGATAAGCTTGCAAGGCTTTTTTATTTTTCAATGTTACTGTGACCGCCACATCAAAGGTATCATCAACAATTGAACGCTCACTGGGAATCACTACCCCTGAATGCCGATAAATAATTCCTGGCAAATCATTAAGCTGGTCACTGGCTTTGAGGAATTGTTGTCGCATTTTCACATTACCCGGTTCTTTCAGCCACACCATAACGACATGAGTAATTTTTTTATCTGCATCGGCATAAGCCGCACTACCCCCAACAGTCAAAATGATAAAGACAATAAAACTCAATAACAAACTCTGTTTTTTCAACATTTTTTAACCTCGTTTATTTCAACTGTAATGAATCTAAAAATCCAGCCGAAGCTTCTTCCACCATATCCAAAACTCTTTCAAATCCATATTTACCGCCGTAATAAGGGTCTGGAACCTCCCTTTCACCAAGGTGTGGGGCAAAATCCATAAAATATTTAATTTTGAATTTAAATTCATCCGGACAGGTTTCCATCAGAATGTCATAATTATCGCTATCCATAGCCAGCAAATAATCAAAATCTTCAAAATCACCGTAAACAACTTTTCTTGCCCTTAAGTGACCCAGTTCAATTCCTCTGCTTTCAGCGGCTCTTTGGGCGCGCAAATCTGGCCCTTCATTAATATGATAAGCATGTGTGCCTGCCGAATCAATTTCAAAACGATCAATCATATTCTCTTTATATAACAAGCTTCTAAAAACGCCTTCTGCAGTAGGAGAACGGCAGATATTGCCCATACAAACAAATAAAACTTTAATTTTTTCCATAATTGCCAAGTAGATTCAGCTTTTAATTTTTACTGATTGCCAAATAAAGTTTTTTTTGGCATTGTCGTTAACTATAAGTAGGATATACACTACTTAAACTGTTGATGTTATTTTTACCTGGAGCAATAGTGAAGTCACAGATTCAGGTTTTATAAAGCGTTGGTATTTTAGCATCAGACTTGAAAGAAATATATTCTTCAACTTTAGTTTACCGACAATAACTATAAATACCCAGTGGAGACCCTAGCATGTTATTAATGAACTGGCACTCTGTTGGAGTAAAGGTCGTTGCAATCACAATGTCAGTTTTAACCGTCATTGGTATTGGACTACTGATACTTTACGCAGACCAACAAAAACAACAATTGATTGATCATAAAATTCAATCGGCAAAACAACTGTTATTAGTTTCAGAATCGGTTCGTAAGCATATTGTTGCCAATTGGGAAAAAGGGGTTTTCTCGACTGATCAGTTAAAACAACTTATCCAGGGTAAAAGCCGATCAGAGGCGGAACAGATTGTTTTTGCCACCGTGCCGGTAGCAAATGCCTGGGCGATTATTCAGAAAAAAGCCCAACAGGGCGGATTTCGATTTAAAGCGCCTATAGTGGGCGCCAGAAACCCCAAAAATGAAGCTGATGATATAGAACGTCAGGCATTGGCTTTTTTCAATCACACCCCGGCTGCCGACGAATATATTTATATTGATGAGGAAAAACAGGAAACCCGCTATTTCAGACCTGTCAAACTTGATAAGCAATGCGAATTATGTCATGGCAATCCAGCCAATTCGAACAAACTCTGGGGTAATAGCAATGGCCGGGATATTCTGGGTTATCGTATGGAAAACAAACATGTCGGTGAACTGCACGGCGCATTTGAAATCATTACGCCTTACAGAGCCGATGCTGAAGCCTTGTCTGTCAAAATCTATTCAGCGATAGGGTTTCTTGTTGTAATAATTTTGATGATAGCGGGAACAGGCTATTTTGTTACCAGTAAAATCATTATCAGTCCACTGACAGAATTGGCTATCAACTTACAAGATATTGCCGGCAGCAATGGCAACTTAAGAGCTCGTTTGAAAGTGGAAGGCAAATCTGAATTTGCCTGGGTTGCCCATAGCTTCAACTCTTTTGTTAAGAAAATTGCCAAAACCATTGATGAAATCATCTATACCAGCGAAAAATTAGCGGCCGCCTCCAAGCAACTCAGCAGCATTACCCAGACAACCGAATCAGGCGTCTCTCGCCAACTTGAAGAAACCACACAGGTGGCAACAGCAATGGAGGAAATGACCGCAACGGTACAGGAAGTTGCCAGAAACGCCGTTAATGCCTCAAACGCGGCTGAAACTGCAGATAATGAGGCGACTTCCGGTAAAAATATCGTCAATAACGCTGTTGATGGTATTAACGCTCTAGCTTCTGAAGTTGAAAATGCGGCAAGCGTTATTCATGAGCTGGAAAATGACAGCAATAGTATTGGCGAAGTACTGGAAGTGATTCAAGGTATTGCTGAACAAACCAATTTACTGGCGTTAAATGCTGCTATTGAAGCTGCCCGGGCCGGTGAACAAGGTCGTGGCTTTGCTGTTGTAGCCGATGAAGTCAGGACGCTGGCAAGTCGCACCCAAAATTCCACCCAAGAAATCCAGCAAACGATTGAGCAATTACAAAATAGAGCTAGGCAAGCAGTCGCGGTCATGGAAAATGGCAGAAAACAGGCGCAAAACAGTGTTCAGCAGGCCGCTTCTGCCGGAGAGTCAATCACCAGCATCAGTCAGCGTATTGATACCATCAGTGATATGAACAATCAAATTGCCAGTGCAGCCGAGGAACAAACCGCTGTAGCGGAGGAAATCAATCGCAACATCAACAACATCAGCGCTATTTCCAATGAAACCGCAACAGGAGCAAAAAACACTTCCGAAGCATGTAAAGAATTACTTGAATTAGCTGATTCTTTACGTGAAACGGTTGGTAACTTCAAAACCTGAACCCTTTCAGACCACAAGGATGTGGCCTGTAGTCTCATTCTTTAAATACTGCTCACTGTTCAAAATGGGGAGCTAAAGGGTCTGCGCCTATTGTTCCAATCAGGTTTTGTAGATATTGGCTACTGTTTACCGTTTCCAACTTGTTTTTTGCAAACAAGAGCCGCGCCTGGATATCCATATCTTCAGCAGGCATTTTATGTCTGCTTTCATTCAGAAAGTTGTCCAGATAATCAACATGCCGTTGCCAAAGAGCTCTGTCTCTTTGCTGTTTAATTTTCAAGCGCTCACGATACCAGTCGGAAGCCAATAGATAATCACGAGTGAACATCATCCGAACATTAGGGTGATGTACATCTTTACCCTGAAATTCACCAGTGGCCATAATATTCAGTAATGCATATAACGGTGGACAGGCATCCTCAATACTGCCATCATCAATATACTGTTGAGCTACTTTTTTCTGGGTTTCGACTATATTATTAATACCATCAACGAATACATCCAGATCCTGAAACTCCGGTTTCAGAATATCAATGGTAAAAACCGCACTGGGGTTATCGAATACTTTTCCCATCAAACCATGTACGAAACGACTGGAGATTCGATACCCCAATCGACTGGCCAGAACTTTTTTCCCCTGATATTCGAAGTCCTCTAACGGTTCCAGAAAATTGTGTTTTATCAGATATTCAGGCTGACGTTCCTCATGTTGCAGACGCGCCCAGATTTCCGGAATCAATAAACTAATATCATGATCGACTCTGACATTTGGCCCTATATATCCGGCTGAACTGGAAAACCCCGGATACCCTGTAAGAATGAATGATACCAGTGCATTATTTAAATCTGCTGTAGCTCGCAGTGCATTAAAAGGTC
>CAYNIU010000083.1:0-9815 GCA_964397365.1 uncultured Methylomarinum sp.
GGATGCGCTGGTGGTAAATGATTATCTGATTTGTAAGCCTTATCATGAATAAGCCTGAGCATGTATTTTCCCCAGCGCTAGAGACGCCATCTCATTTTGTTAGCGCCGCAAATTCTGTTATTGATCGGCGGCAGTTGTTTTATCAGCTTAATCAACCGACACCTTTACATGCTCTAATGCCCAGGGCTTATGACTTGATCAGTCAGGAAATCAACAAAGCCGAATCCATCTATTTATCTTCAATCATACAGGATTATAACCTGGAAAAACTGTTACAACTACAGGCTGACAGGATTGCCGCCTTGCCTGAACATTTGTTAAATGAGAAAAATGTACGCGAATGTGTCACTCAAACTGCGGCCATCCTGATGACACAACCCTGCTGGCTGCAGCATATCACGCAAAGTTCAACCAGTCAGAGCCCAATTGCGGTACAACTACTGGCCATTTATTTGCAATTGACCGGGAAAGGGCAGAGGGGTACTGATTTATTGGTGTTGCACCGCGCTTTGCTGTTGGCTACCGGGGTCGAGGCTCCTGAACTGTATTGTTATGACTACAGTCAGCAAGCCAATGTATTGTCTGAGATGATAGATTTTGCTGTAGTCCAGCTGGCTCTGGCCCGATTCCCCAGGGTGCTGTTTCCTGAAATTGTTGGCTTCACCTTGGCTTATTGCCAGATGCCCACCTTGATTGAAGTCTGTTTTCCTAAGCAGCATCACACACCGCTGATTTTTTTTACACAGCGGCAGAAAAGGGTAGAGCAACAATTGCCTTGTTTGCATCATTGTATCCATGAGTATCTGTCGTTATTTCCTCGCCAGCAACAACTGTTATGGCAGCGTATACAAAAAGGTTTTTGGCTTTATCAACTGCATATGCAACGATGCAGAGACCGGTTGTCCAGTCTACTAGAGCAACCACCGTCAGTTCAGCAATTGGCGGCAACTTTGTTTCAACAGAAAGCGGCAGCGGCCATTGGACACCATCATAAAGTACAGTTACAAGGAAAATGGCTGGATCAATGGTTTGCCGGAATGCCGGATAACAGCGGGGAATTTCTGCAAGCATTAAAACAGTCTGTTTATGTCAATAAACAAAAACCGGCAGAAAGTCCCTTGCTGAATTTATTTGATTTTAACGGGCCTATGTTTGGTGTACTAAAGGCTTCTGAACGGGTAATTTTGCTGAACTGGCTAAATGAGGACTCTGCTGAAGCTGTGATAATTGAGGAAAAGAAGAAAAAGCCGGTTATCGGCGGGACAGTCTTTGAGGTTATTCCGCCAATTAGAAAATATGCAAAATCCAGTCATAAGGAATTGTATTATTATCTACTTAATGCCGATTTGTTTCCGGATGTATTGCCAACGGCCAGAGATAAGGTAATCAGGCTGTTAAAGGCCTGCGCAATGTTTAACTGGCCTCCTTTTAAGCGCTACAGTCACCAACGATTCGATGCCTATATAGAAAACATTTACCAACGGGAAATTAGAGCTTATCAACCCTTACAGGGAAAGCCTCGGTTTTCCAAACAAGCCTATATCTGGGGACTGGAGCAGATGGCGCCGATGATTCTGATTGATGGCTGTTGGTTACAGAATAGCTTGTCGTTACACAACGTCAACGCTGAAATCAGTGAAATTTTGTTCAGTATTTATTGCGATGAGGTGGGGAATGGTCGGTTGAAGCAAAATCATCCGTATATTTTTCAACAATTACTGGACAGTCTGTCAATCCAGGTTCCACCGGTTCATAGTATAGCGTTTATCAAGCATCCAGGCTTTATCGACAGCGCCTTTGATCTGCCGGTGTATATGTTGTCGCTGAGCTGTTTTCCTGAGCAATTTCTACCGGAATTACTGGGTCTGAATATGGCCATCGAGCTCAGTGGTTTAGGCAAAGGTTATATGCAGCTGGTCGATGAGTGGAATTACTGGGGCATTGATCCGACCATTGCCAAGATTCATATCTCTATTGATAATGCAGTAAACGGCCATACTTTTCTGGCGAAAAAAGCGATTCAGCACTATATGGATGAGATTTTGCTTCGCACTGGCGAAGATTCCCTATTGGACGAACACTGGAAACGAATCTATAACGGTTATGCATCATTACCCTTTGTGGGTAAACGCTTTAAATTGGCATTGCCAATTTGCTATTTAATCCATAAATTCAGGTATAACTACCGAATGTAAATGTCTCAAGACTGGCAATGCCTACTCATTTAAAATATTTAAGCTGCTTTTTTTTTCCTGGTTGTGTCGCTTGGTTTCTATATACGGGGCCGCATGATGTCATCGGAGCGATCGCCTGGACACTACCGCTTTGGTCATTGATTGTTATCGACTGGCTCAGTCCCAAGATCAACCCGGATCAGGAAAAACAGCGTGTTTCCGGTTGCTATTACGATGTGATTTTGTATGTGCTGGCTTTCCTGCAATTTCTGATTATCACTTTATTACTGATCTATGCCAGTCAATTACCATGGAATTCTGTAGGTGATATAGCCACTTCAGTGGTCAATTTGATTGTTATGCGTATTCTGGTAGGAACTACATCCGGCAGTTCGGCCATTATTGTTGCCCATGAACTGATTCATCGTCCGAAAGGACATCAGCGTCTGTTGGGACGCTTATTGTTATATAGCGTTTGTTATGAACATTTTGTCATTGCCCATCTGCGTGGACATCATTTCACTGTGGCGACACCGAAAGACATTGCCACGGCTCGTTTGGGTGAAAGTTTTGAGGATTACTGGCAAAGGGTTTATGTCGCTCATTTTAAATATGCCTGGAATTGTGAGATTGAGCGCCTGCGATTAACAGAAACACCATTTTATCACTATAGAATGTTAGGCAATTCAGTACTACAAGGGCTGATTGTTGAAATGACTCTGGTTATTCTGATTGTTGGGTTTTTTGGCTGGGTAGCCGCCTTTATTTTTCTGTATCAAGCGCTTGCCGGGGTTCGTCTGCTGGAAACAATCAATTATTATCAACACTGGGGGCTAGAGCAGGGAAAGGCGGGGGACACTCTGGCCTGGGTAAATCAATCCGGTTTTAGCGAATATGCACTGGTTGGATTATCCAATCACATAGAACACCATAAAAATGCTGGCATACCGTTTCAGGAAATTCCTTATTCAGAGCAAGGGCCAAAAATGCCTTATGGCTATTTTGTAACCAATCTCTGGGTCAAGTTGAATAATCCCTTATTTTGCAGAGTGTCGGCCGATATACTGAAAAACTATTTATAACGTGCGTTTTACTTAAATATTGTAAAACAGTATGGTAGCTCTCAGCGTAATTAAGTAAATGAAAAGTCTTTAATCTCAGTTGTCTGCGTAAGAAGTGTAAGTGACATGGAGGTCTCATTCAAACCTACATGAAGGTATTCACGGTGTCTTCTGGAGCAAGTAACTGATATTAAATGTACCCGTAGTTACAAACCATGAAGGAACACGAAGGAAAGCATTTGATTTTGTGAGAAGCAGGAGAATCTCACTATCTGTTTCGGCGCTTTGTCGAGCCAGGGGGACGCTCGTGCAAAGCTTTTTATAGGCGCTCAAGATTATGAATTTGACACACATCCATCCCAGGTTAACTTTGCCAAACCTGATTTCTGGTATCCGTTTTTTGACCGCCCCGATTATGTTGTGGTTGGCATGGAATGGCTATGGACTGATATTCATGACGGTTCTGGCGATAGCATTTCTGTCAGATATTCTGGATGGACTGGCGGCGCGAATAACCGGGCAGATGACTCAGTTTGGCGCCATATTGGATAGTTGGGCCGACTTACTGACTTATATGACCATTGGATTTGGCAGTTGGTGGCTCTGGCCGGATATTGTTCACAGGGAAGATGTTTATTTGTACACAATATTGGCCTGTTATCTGCTCCCTGCGAGCTGCGCCATCATTAAATTTGATACTTATGCCAGTTATCATACCTGGGGTGTCAAAATTGCAGCTGCATCCATCGGTTTGTCACTGTATCCGCTGTTTCTCGGGGGACCTGCCTGGCCGTTTAGAGTTTCTGTATGGATTTATGTTATTGCCGCCATAGAAGAAGTGGTTATCACGCTAACGTTAAGTCAATTACAATCAAATGTACGAACTATCTGGCATGTACTGCAGCAGCGATAGTCCGTATCATTTCTTAGCTGCGTTCTATATACAAGTCTATATCTTCTACCGCTAAGCACTTATCGTGACTACAGGGGTGAATATTTAAATGTATTTTGAGGGGGGTATAGTTAAGGTTATTGGCTAATGCCAGATTAATTTTCAGTTCAAAATTATCCGGATTTTCTTTAACTTGATTTAGCGTCCAACTATCTTTGTTGAGTACTGTCACCATGGTTTCTTTATTGAAATACCAACCCTTGGGCATGTTAAAGTTCATTATAACGAGATAACGGTTGTCATCAATCCTGTTCATCTGGGTGGATATTTTTATGGCTCCACCGGCCGCATATTGGTAATCAGCAATTTCCCCCCGATTTAATTCATCTAACTGAGCTAACATATAGGCATAAGCAAGCGGTTGTTGCGTTATGTTGTTTGAATAGGTTTGCAGGATTTTTATCGCATGACCCTGAAATATTTTTTGTCCGGTACGGTTAGTTAATCTGGAAAACACTCGTACTGCAACGGCGTTGCCGGAGGGCAGGGCGCCATCGTATGTATCCTTAGGATGGACAAATAATAGTTTTTCATTGCTCATGCGTAAGGCACCAGAGGTATTATCCAGGAATTTATCCAGCATTTCCTCGGCCAGTTGCTGTGCCTGTTGACAATAAGCCTTATTGTCAGTGACATCGAATAAAGCAAGCAGAGCTTCGGCAAAATGGACATAGTCATCCTGTCTTGCTGCTACCGACACTTGACCATTCAAATTAACACGCCATAGCACCGAGTCTTTAGGGCGTTGGCTTTGCCAAAGCGATGCTGCCGCCTGTTCTGCTGCTTTGATATATCGCGGTTCATTTAGCCAATGGCCAGCTTCGGCCAATGCGGTTATGATCATGCCGTTCCAGGCCACCAGTATTTTGTCATCGGTTAAAGGCGGTACTCTTTGCTGACGATGCTGGCGCATAATGACCAGTAGCGGATCCAGCCGTTGACAGAGTTCTTTCAATGACTGCTGGTGTTCAATACTGACGGCTGTCAGCGAACGGGGCAGAAACAAAATATTTTTACCTTCAAAATTACCCTGATGCGTCACAGCAAATAGTTCGATTATAAATCGCGCCTCTTCAGGCGATAATAACTGTTTGATTTCATCAACTGTCCAAACAAAATAAGTCCCTTCGTGTCCTTCGCTGTCAGCATCGGTGGCCGAGTAAAATACACCGTCATGATTACGCATCTCTCTAAGAACATAGTCCAGTGTCTGGGTAACGATACGGGCATGGAGAGGGTTGTGATTCAGCCGATAAGCATACAGGTAAACCCGGGACAGGTAGGCCTGGTTGTATAACATTTTTTCAAAATGAGGAACCAACCAGTGGTTATCGACCGAGTAACGATGAAATCCACCACCTACCTGGTCATAGATTCCGCCTTGAGCCATAGCTGTTAAAGTATGCTCAACAGCCTCAAATAACGATGGGTTTGATTGCCGTTGCAGTGATTGTAATAATAGCAACAGTAACGGTTCCTGGGGGAATTTTGGCGCCGCGCTGAATCCTCCAAAACGGCTATCATAATTAGATAAGGCAGTATTGGTGGCTGATTGTAAAACAGATTGCTCCAATTTTACAATCTGTTGATTTTGTGTGCTGGTTTGTTTAACGGCATAAGCCAATTGCTCAGCTTGTTGAAGTAGTGTTTCACGTTGATTATGCCAGGCATCATTTATTTGACTTAACAGATGTAAAAAACTCGCTTGAGGATAATAGGTTCCGCCATAAAAGGGTTTTCCTTCCGGCGTTAAAAAGGATGACATCGGCCAGCCGCCATGACCGGAAAACATGGTGACGGCAGTCATATAAGCGGCATCAATATCAGGATGTTGTTCTCTGTCAACCTTGAGGCTTATAAAGTATTGATTTAAAAAATCGGCAACCGTGATATTTTCAAAACTTTGTTCTTCCATGACATGACACCAGTGGCAAGTGGCATAACCTATGGATAGAAAGATAGGTTTATTTTGTTCTATTGCCACAGCAAATGCTTCATCTCCCCAAGGATACCAGTCAACCGGATTGTGTGCATGTTGTAATAAATAGGGGGAATCCTCAAGAATCAGGCGGTTAATGTAAATTGGCTGACCATTATTTTGTAAATGATGGGTTCTGGGAAGATAGTTTTCGCCTTTTGCCTTAAATGCAGTGTTCAGTTGATTTTTTAATTGTTGAGAATAAGCCATAGTAATTTTGGGTTGCTTTTTATAAGCTGTTGAAAGAATGTTTTAGCACTGTTTGGAAAGTGAGAGCTTGTCAATGACCGTAAAAAAAACTTTGCTTACTATAAATTTGTAGTACATTGCAAGAAAAATATAAAAAAGGAGAGAGTATGGGTGATAAAAAAGAATTTCAGCATTGGAGTATGGATAAAGCGATCCGCTATATCTATATCAATGAGATTATTTTTGTCTTATTAGTGTTTTTATGTTTTATCGGGGAATTATTGGCCGAATTTACTGATCGTGTGGCTTTATTTTATTGGTTTTTTATGACCCCGGTATTTTTTTATTGTTCGATATTGAGTGAAAAAGCTAAAGCTATCAGTACAGGGGTTGAAATCAAGCATTTGCTTCGTTATGAATTACTTTGCTGGGGCAGTGTTATGGCGGCGGTATTGCTGATTTTTTTAATGTGGCATGCTGAAACCCTAAAACCGGGTGCGGCGGCAATGAGTATTCATATTATTTTAGCGCATACCATGTTTGTCAGTGGTGTTATTTTAGGGGTGTATTATTATCTGGTTGGCGCTATTTTGTTTTTGACGGCGGCATTGAGTATTTTGTTTGGCGGTACATTTGGCCTGGATTTAGTATTAGCGATACCATTTATCTGGTTAGGTCTTTATTATGAAAAAAAATTGATATTTCCAACGCTTAAAAGAAAAAACGATTTTATGAAAGAGTTGGATAAAAAACGCCAAGATGAAAATCCTAAGCAATCAGACTAAATAAGGAAGTCGTAATATGCAAAAATCACTGAATATTGATGCTGGAAAATGTACCGGGTGTCTGCAATGTGAATTGGCTTGTTCCTACGAAAAGGAAGGCGTATTCAATCCATCAAAATCACGTATCAAGGTATTTACTTTCCATGAGCTTGGGCGTTTTTCCCCTTATACCTGTACACAATGCAGTGATGCCTGGTGTCTGCACGCCTGTCCTGTAGAGGCTATTATTGATAACTTGTTAACAGGCGCAAAAGAAGTTATTGATAATGTTTGTGTCGGTTGCAAAGTCTGTACGATAGCCTGTCCATTTGGTACGGTTAATTACAATACGGATAGTGGAAAAGTCATTAAATGTGATTTATGCGGCGGTGATCCGGCTTGTGCTAAAGCTTGTCCAACTACGGCTATCACTTACATAGATGCCGAACAGACCGGCTTGCAGAAAATGCAAAAATTTGCTCAACTTAATCTTCACCAAGGTGAATAAATATGGCTTGGACTGAAAAACTGTTACGTATCAATTTGACCACCGCCCGGTGTACAGAAGAACCACTCAATATGGAGTGGGCAAGGCAATACCTGGGGCAAAGAGGTCTGGCCAGTAAATATCTTTATGAGGAAATTAACCCAGCTATCGACGCCTTATCTCCTGATAACAAACTGATTATGGCAACCGGACCATTGACAGGAACAATGGCGGCAACTGGTGGACGCTATTCCGTCATTACTAAAAGCCCGTTAACTGGAACCATTGCCTGTTCCAACTCTGGTGGATTTATTGGCGCTGAAATAAAAAATGCCGGATGGGATATGATTATTTTTGAAGGCAGGGCGGCGCAACCGGTGTATCTGTATCTGGAGAATGATCAAGCTCAATTGCTGCCGGCAGATGAATTGTGGGGTAAATCGGTTTGGAAAACCGATGAAGCTTTGCATCAAATTTATCAGGATCCGTTATTACGTATTGCCTGTATCGGCCGCGCTGCTGAACAAGGTTGTTTGTATGCGGGTATTATCAATGATCTCCACCGCGCGGCCGGGCGTTCCGGTGTGGGTACGGTAATGGCGTCAAAAAATCTGAAAGCGGTGGCTGTCAGAGGTACTAAAGGGGTTGGTAATATTAAAGACTTTCCGAAGTTTTTACAGGCAACGCAGCAAGCCAAACAGATATTAGCCGAAAACACCATCACTCATGAAGGGATGCCAACCTATGGCACCCAGGTATTAATGAATGTCATCAATGAAGTCGGCGCCATGCCCACCCGTAATATGCAGGATGTACAGTTTGATGGCGCTGAAAAAATATCCGGGGAAGCCATGCACGAAATACGTGCTTCTGACAATAAAGCCAATTTGACTACCAATGCTGCATGTTTTGGCTGTACCATTGCTTGTGGCCGTATCTCGACTATTGAAAAAGGTCATTTTTCCATTCAACATAAACCAGAATATTGGGGCGCATCTGGTGGGCTGGAATATGAAGCGGCCTGGGCTTTGGGTTCTGATTTAGGTGTTGATGATCTGAATGCGTTGACTTATGCCAATTTTATCTGTAATGAAGATGGTTTTGATCCCATTTCATTTGGCTCCACGTTAGCGGCAGCTATGGAGCTTTATGAGGCTGGCGTTATTACCCGTGAACATACTGGTGGAATTGCACTTAAATTTGGCAGCGCCGAAGCCTTGGTAAAAATGGCTGAATTAACAGCTAAGGGCGAAGGATTTGGACGAGATTTGGGTTTGGGTTCAAAACGTTTGTGTGAAAAATACGCTCATCCCGATTTATCCATGACGGTGAAAGGACAGGAGTTTCCGGCTTATGACCCTCGTGGTATTCAGGGTATGGGATTGGCGTATGCGACCTCTAACCGTGGTGCCTGTCATTTGCGTGGTTATACCGTTTCTTCCGAGGTTCTTGGTGTTCCGGAAAAAACTGATCCCTTAATAACTGATGGTAAACCCGCTCTGGTTAAAGCCTTTCAGGATGTTACGGCAGCGGTTGATTCATCTGGTTTGTGCGTGTTCACAACGTTTGCCTGGACTTTGGATGATATTGCCCCGCAAATAGCGGCCGCCTGCAAAGGTGAGTGGTCAACAAACAGTTTACTGGAAATCGGAGAACGCATCTGGAATCTGGAAAGGCAATTTAATCTGAAAGCAGGGTTAACGGCAAAAGATGATACTTTACCGAAACGCTTGTTAAAAGATGCGGCTAAAACCGGTCCAGCAAAAGGTAGAGTGAATGACTTGGAAAAAATGTTACCGGACTATTATCAATTACGCGGCTGGACTTCATCGGGGGAACCCACTGAAGAAACCTTGAAACGATTGGAAATAGGCGGCAACATGGGGTGTGCCTGATATAGCATATCAACATGACAATGCTTGTATCTGTCAGATTAGGCTCTGATGTATCTGGAAAGGGCGCTGGAAATCTATTCATAGATGCTTGATAGCAGCTCTTTGTCCTAACCCTCCCTTGACCTGGTTTTTCTAGGAGGCTGTCGCAGTAGAATCATCTATAATCCGACAGCCTCCTAGATTAATCTGATAAAATGCCGTTGTTCATGTGTGATGGCTATAAAGACGTTGACCTGTCAAACTGGAGCGGGAAACGAGATTCGAACTCGCGACCCCAACCTTGGCAAGGTTGTGCTCTACCAACTGAGCTATTCC
>CAYNIU010000084.1:0-9717 GCA_964397365.1 uncultured Methylomarinum sp.
GATTAACCACACAGATGAAAAAAACAGAATTAAAAGTCAGTATCGGCGCCTGTAGCAACAAAGGGGTTAAAGCGGATAATGAGGATAGTTTCGGCGCCAAGGTTCCTGATGAGCCGCAACTGACTCATAAAGGGCTGGCTGTAGTCATTGCCGATGGGATGAGTGGTAGTGATGCCGGTAAACAAGCCAGTCAATGCTGTGTGATCAGTTTTTTAAGTGATTATTACAGTACACCCGATTCATGGACTGTGAAAAATTCCGGACAAAAGATTTTGTCGGCCACCAATTCCTGGTTGTATAGCCAGGGACATTTACAGTACGAATCAACCAAGGGTATGGTCAGCACTTTAAGTATTCTGGTGTGTAAGTCAACAACGGGTTATATTTTTCATATCGGTGATTCCAGGATTTATCGTTTGAGAAAGGGTAATCTGGAGTTGATGACTCGCGACCATCGTATTCATATTTCTGAGGATAAAAACTACTTGAATCGAGCTATGGGCATAGAACCCCACCTGGAGGTGGACTATAAATCCTTTCCTCTGGAAAAGGGCGATTTGTTCATTATGACAACGGATGGGGTACACGAATTCATTAGTGAAAAAATGCTAAAAAACATTGTTCAAGAGGAAAGCGATCTCAATCAGCGCGCGCAGAAGCTGGTGCAACAGGCGATGACTAACAACAGTGATGATAATCTCACCTGTCAATTGGTTAATATTAATGAATTGCCGTTAGCTAAAGAGGATGAAATAATCCGGCGACATGCCAATCTGCCGTTTCCACCACCGCTGGATGTGGGAATGGTGATTGACGGTTATCGCATTGAAGCAGAGCTTCATGCCAGTAATCGTACGCAGATTTATCGTGCCTTTGATACGATTACAGAAACGCGGGTGATTCTGAAAACCCCTTCGATTTTATATGATGATGACACGCATTACATTGAACATTTTTTGCATGAAGAGTGGGTGGGAAAACGTATTCGTCATGATAATGTGTTAAAAGTACTCGGATCAGACAGGAAAAAAAGTTATATCTATTATGTAACTGAATATCTTGGCGGACAGACTTTGAGAGGGTGGATGGATAGTCACCCTAAACCGGATATTCGGGAAGTTCGGAAGATTGTAAAACAAATTGCCAAAGGTCTGAGAGCGTTTCATCGTATGGAGATGTTACATCAGGATTTAAAACCTGAAAATATTATGTTTGATAGCAATGGGACTGTAAAAATTATTGATTTTGGATCGGTCAAAATTGCCGGTATTGCCGAAATTACCCCTCTGGAAGCTCATGAAGAAAATATATTGGGGACGTTGAATTATACGGCTCCTGAGTATCATTTAGGACAACAGGGGACAGTCAGGTCTGATATTTATTCATTGGGAGTGATTACTTATGAAATGATTAACAGAGCATTACCATTTGGCAGAGATTTTCCAGAAAAGCCGGATAAAATGACTCTTGCCAAATTGGAATATGTCCCCAGCTTTCATAAAAACACTATGGTTCCTCATTGGATAGACGGCGCTTTGAAAAAAGCGACTTCAATTTCACCACTGGGGCGTTATGAAGCATTATCCGAATTTATTTTTGATCTTTCTACACCGAATTCAGAGTTCCTTAGATCTACCGATACCTTGCCGATAATCGAACGTAATCCATTGATGTTCTGGAAAACTGTATCAGGACTGTTGCTTTTAAGTAATTTACTGCTGTTGTATTTTATCAATCGTTAAAAGGTTGTTTCTGTTATAGGATGGACATGAGCAGATTATCCATAATTCGATAATCTTGTGATTATAAGGGTTTTTTGCTTTTACAAATCCTGTAAACTGGCGTCGGTATTAACTAATAAGTCTGATGGAGAAGGATAAAATATGACCAAAAAAGCGACTTTGACCCAGTTTATTATTGAACAACAGCGCAAACAACTCGGAGCCTCAGGAACATTTACTTTATTACTTAACGATATCGTTACCGCCTGTAAAAAAATATCCCATATTGTCAATCAGGGTGATCTGGTCGGTGTGTTGGGAAATGCTGATTCCGAGAATGTGCAGGGTGAAGTGCAAAAAAAACTGGATATCATTACTCATGATATTATGGTTGATGCGTTGAGCTGGAATGGTCATCTGGCTGGCATGGCGTCAGAAGAGGTGGATTGTTTGATTAAGATTCCCGAACAGTACCCCAAAGGTAAATATCTGGCTTTATTTGATCCGCTGGATGGTTCTTCTAATATTGATCTTAATCTGACAGTCGGCAGCATTTTTTCCATTTTACGTTGTCGAGAAGGTGTTGAGCCGGAAACAGCCGACTTTTTACAGAAAGGCTCCGAACAGGTATGCGCCGGCTTTGTACTCTATGGCCCATCTACCATTATGGTTTTGACTACAGGTCTAGGGGTAAACGGCTTTACCCTGGATCAGGAGGTAGGGGAATTTTATTTGACCCATCCGAATATCACAATACCTGCTGATTGTAGTGAGTTTGCCATTAATATGTCTAATCAACGATTCTGGGAACCGGCAGTAAAACGATATGTGGATGAATGTGTACAAGGTAAAGACGGGCCACGGCATAAAGACTTTAATATGCGCTGGATTGCATCACTGGTCGCTGAGGTTTACCGGATCCTGATGCGCGGTGGGGTATTCATGTATCCTTATGATTATAAGGATGCTTCAAAAGCCGGCAGGTTGCGGCTGATGTATGAGGCCAATCCAATGGCTTTTATTGTGGAACAGGCAGGCGGCGCTTGCTCAACGGGTCGAGAACGTATTTTGGATGTTAAGCCGGAAGGCATTCATCAACGCGTACCGCTAATTTTAGGCTCAAAAAATGAAGTGGAACGCATAGTGATTTACCATCAGCAACAACAGGGGGATAAATAATGATGGAGACAATACAAGCTATTCAAACACGTCGTTCGGTTAAACAATATGACGCTGAATATCAAATGAGCGATCAGGAAATCAATGAAATTTTATCGTTGGCAATGTTGTCACCCACGGCATTTAATATCCAAAACTGGCGTTTTGTTGTCGTTAAAGACCCCGCATTGCGGCAAAAAATCAGAGCGGCGGCTTGGGATCAGGCGCAAGTGACTGAGGCCTCATTGCTGGTTATTTTATGCGCCGACCTGAAAGCCTGGGAAAAACAGCCGCATCGTTATTGGCGAAATGCAGAACAGGATGTGCAGAAATTTTTATTGCCGGCCATTGATAACTACTATCGCGGCAAGGAACAAGTGCAACGTGATGAAGCCATGCGTTCCTGTGGTATTGCCGCACAAACCCTGATGCTGGCTGCAAAGGCGAAAGGATATGAGTCCTGTCCGATGGATGGCTTTGATTTTGAGCAGGTGGGAAAATTAATAAATTTACCGGAAGATCATGTTATCAGCATGTTTGTTGTGATGGGTAAAAAACTACAGGATGCCTGGCCCAGACCAGGGCAGCTTGATTTTTCTGAAGTGGTAATTGAAAACAGTTTTTAGAGGTAGACTCATAGCTGTTCAAATGTGATGGGTATCGTTCTGATATTCACTGTCTAATCGTATTAAAGAAAGTCCGTACTGATGTGTTGTTGCAGAGTTGAACAAAAAAAGCGGCTTTTCAGCCGCATTAAGTGAGTTTTTTAGGATATATGCTCTAAAATAATGTCTCTTTAAAAAAGAAAGCGCATTCAAGAGTTGCATACATTCTAGTTAAAAACGATTTATTGTGGAATGTGGCAAATCGTCGCGTGACATTTTGTCGCAGTTGTGTTCAGGCTAAATACAGTAGTTTTTTAATCAGTTGCTTCAAGCAGATTGCTGATTTGTGCAAAGTCGTTCAATGTAAGAGACTCAGCTCGCTGTGATGGATCTATGTTTAATGCAATAAGCTGTTCTTCGGTGATGAGTTTTTTCAGGGAATTGCGAATGGTTTTTCGGCGTTGTGAAAAAGCTTGTGTTACTACTTCATTTAAGTGCTTTAGATTATTAAGTACAACGGGAGGTGTCTGATGTGGCGTCAGTTTGAGGATAGCGGACATGACCTTGGGTTTTGGATCAAAACTTTCCGGTGGGACAGCAAATAAAAATTCGGTAATACAATGATACTGGGTCATTATACTCAGGCGGCCATATTTTTTACTGCCGGGTTCGGCGCATATTCTATCCACGACCTCTTTTTGCAGCATAAAATGCATATCTTCAATACAGTCAGTATTGTTGAGCAAATGAAACATCAAAGGAGTGGAAATGTTGTATGGCAGGTTGCCGATAATTCTTAACTTTTTATCACTGGATGCTAAGGATGGAAAATCAAAATTGAGTGCATCGGTGCTGTGTATGGTTAATTGTTTACCAAAACAGCTAAATCTTTTTTGCAGATAAGTAACCAGATCTCTATCCAGTTCAATAACGTCCAGTATGACTTTTCGATTTAATAAAGGCTTGGTGAGTGCGCCCATACCAGGGCCGATTTCCACCCAGTGTTGATTAGCTGACGGGTGAATATAGGACAGCAGGTTATTGATAATGTTATGGTCTTGCAAAAAATTCTGGCCAAAGCGTTTGCGTGCTTTATGTGTCATTTTTTTTTGCCTTCTAACATATCTAAAGCAGTGCGAATTGCAAATTCCAAACTGCCGCTGCTGGTTTGTCCGGTTCCGGCTAAATTAAGTGCTGTACCATGATCTACTGATGTGCGAATAATGGGTAATCCCAAAGTTACATTGACGGCTTCACCAAACCCCATATGTTTGAGTACCGGCAACCCCTGGTCGTGATACATGGTTAATACGGCATCGGCAGTATTCAGATATTTTGGGGTGAACAGGCTGTCAGCCGGCAATGGGCCTTGCAAGTTAATGTCTCGAGAGCGTAATATATTCAATGCGGGTTCGATGATATCAATCTCTTCCCGGCCCAGATAACCGTTTTCACCAGCATGTGGATTTAAACCACAAACCATTATATTGGGATTGTCAATGGCAAAACGATGATGTAACTCCTTGTTTAGAATTTCAATAACCTGAATTAATGAGTTCGTTGTAATTGCAGCGCTGACTTTGGATAAGGGCAGGTGCGTGGTTGCCAGTGCAACCCGTAATCCAGGTGTGGATAGCATCATTACCGGGCTTCCGCCAGTTAAATCAGCAATAAATTCGGTGTGGCCGGTAAAGTGAATACCAGCGTCATTTATCACGCCTTTATGTACCGGCGCGGTAACTAAGGCATCAAATAATCCGTTTAAGCAAGCTTCAGTGGCCTGGGTGATTAATTCCAGAACATAGTGACTGTTTTGAGGATTTAACCGGCCGCAGACTGTTGTTTTCGGAAGAGTAACCGGAAGGACTGTAATGGTGCCGGCTTGACTGGGTTGGGCTGGGGCGGATGGTTTAAAGTATTTGATAGCAACCGCTTGTCTCATTTGTGCGGCCCTTTGGGCTAATAGATCGGGGTCAGCCAATACGATAATTTCGCATTCATGATTAAGTTGAGCGATTTGTATGCATAAATCGGGGCCGATACCTGCCGGCTCGCCAGATGTGAGAGCAATTCGTTGAATGTCCATATGAGGATCGGCAAAAACAACTAATTCTACATGATTTTCCAGGTTTTGCGGCAAATAAATATTGTATTCACCCAACGGTCAGTTAAAATGGCCATTAACCGTTCAGGACGCGACAATATCATCCTGTAGCTTTGTGCACATAAGCCTGATCAATCAATGGCCTGCACCCACCTTTTTAAGGGGGCGAGTAGCATATCGCTTTGATTCAACATGCAAACCAGACTTATTTTACCCTGAGTTGAGTGCAATCAGTCTGTAAAATCATCATACAAGTTACACTATGCGTACTTTAATCCTGTAAGGTATGAAGAGTATATTATGTTAATCTATATTTTTTTTTGTGAGGGGTTTTCGGGGGGGGTGATCCTGATTAGCGTATGAGTAAAACGAGTATTAAATTCAGCTCAACCAGCGCCAATTTGTTAAACGAGGGTAAGAGTGCGCGTTTGCTGGCAATGCGTAGAAAAGCAATGAATACTGAAATATCGGAGCCGTGTCAGCGCGGTGATAAAACAGAAATTGACAACCAACTGGGTAAGGTTGTTAAAACTGAGTTATTGCAGGCCAGACAAATCATTGATCAACGTTTACTTGAGATTTTAAATCACTATCCACCTCATAAGAAAGTCAGATTCTTTGCGATTCGTTTTGGGATGAGTGTTGAGCAGTTGAAAACATTACCTATTAACGAAATCTTTAACATTTTGGAAATCAGACAAAATTTGTCTGTCAATCTGAAGCAGGTTGATAATCTGGATTATAATGGTCAGTTTACCCTGTAATGGAGCCGGTTGATTGTTCCGGTTAACAATGAAGAAATATACGATTGAACCGAATAGAGATTACCGCGATCAGAGTTTACGTCAGAATGTACAGTTAAGCAGTGAAGAATTGCAGGAAGATACCGCCAAACACTACGATGACTGTTATCGAGATTATCTGGCTGCCTGGTGTAATCGCGATAATCTGGCTTTGCATTATGGTTATTGGGATGAAGAGTCACCTTATAAACATCACCAGGCGTTGTTAAACAAGAATCAGGTATTGTATGACAAGGCAAGTATCAAGCCAGGTGACGCGGTGCTGGATGCCGGTTGTGGTATTGGTGGCAGCAGCATTTGGATGGGGCGGCAACATGGTAACCGGGTCACAGGCATTACTATTAGTGCTAAACAAGCGCATTATGCACGCCAACATGCTAAACGACATGGGGTATCCGAGAAGGTAAATTTTAAAGTGGCTGATTTTTGCCAGACTCCTTTTGAGGATGAATCATTTGATGTGGTTTGGGCGCTGGAGAGTTCTTGTCATGCCTTGAACAAAGGCGAATTTTTACAGGAGGCTTTCAGAGTTCTGCGTAAGGGTGGTCGTTTGGTAGTCTGTGATGGTTTTTTATTGCAACGTGAATTTACCGAAAACCAATGGCAGGCTATTGTGACTTGTCTGAATGGATGGGCAGTACCGAACCTTTGTTCTCGGGATGAATTTCAGGAGCTTTTGCAGGGGCTTGGATTTAATAATATAGACATTCACGATATTACCCGGCAAACTCTGTCGTCAGCCGGTCATATGTTTAAAGTGGCAAAAAGGTTATATCCGCTACAGAAAATAAGTCAATGGTTGGGGTTGCGATCCAGGGCGCAGACTGCCAATTATTATGTGGGGTTGGCGCAGCATCAGTTATTTGCAGAAAAACTGACTGAATATTGTATTTTTACTGCACAGAAATAAGTGATGCAACGCGTTGTTAGCTTATTTCCAGTCTGGGCTATAACATTATCGCTGTTTGCCTTAAAGTATCCGCAATTTTTTGTCGCCTATAAAGAGACAATTATTCCGCTGCTGGCTTTGGTTATGTTCTGTATGGGTATGACCTTGACCTGGGTAGAATTCAGAGCTGTTTTTAAACGTCCGGCAGTTATTGTCGTTGCCATTGCCATTCAGTTTATTGGTATGCCTTTTTTTGCCTGGATTATTTCCAGAATGCTGAATTTGCAGGCAGAAGTCTTGATTGGTATGGTATTAGTTGGCGCTAGTGCCGGTGGGACGGCTTCCAATGTTATCTGTTATCTGGCTAAAGGCAATGTGGCTTTGTCGATATTGATGACAGTGGTATCCACATTATGCGCTGTGTTTTTGATGCCTTTGTTGACTTTTCTGTATCTTAATCAGACTGTTGATGTACCTGTCTGGAATATGTTGCAGAGCATTCTGTTGATGGTGTTGATACCGGTTTTATCAGGAACTCTGATCAACAGTTTTTTTCGGCAACGGTTGCATAAAATTCAGTCTGTTTTTCCATTATTATCCAGTCTGGCAATTATTTTTATTATTGCAATTATTATCGGATTAAATCAGAAGAATCTCGCTGATATTGCCGTTTCTGTGTTGCTTGCTGTTTGTTTGCATAATGCATTGGGATTGATGGCAGGTTACTGGTTAACAAGGTTGTTAAAATATGATGCTCGTACAGCTCGAACGGTCAGCATTGAAGTTGGTATGCAAAATTCCGGGTTGAGTGTGGCGTTGGCAATAAAATACTTTTCCACAATGGCCGCTTTACCAGGCGCTGTTTTTAGTATCTGGCACAATCTTTCAGGTGGTTTATTGGCGTTTTATTGGCGGCAGGCTGGTAAAGCTTCAAAAACTTCGATGCGGCAATAATGATTCAATGAATTCATCGCCTCAGTATTATTTCTTTTTTTTATTATTTTTTCTGCTGATGGCTTGTAGTGGATGTGCTTTTCTTGAAACGATAGGTCAGAATGATAACCTGGCTATTTATGCTGAATCAGTATTTCGACGGCAAAATTCAGTCACTACAACCATTATGATGTTGTCCGAGGATGAACTGACTGATGACAGTCAATTAAATCAGGCTGAAATGGCAATGCATGAAGCTTGTCGATTACTCAATGAATATAGTTCACGGGAAATGGAGGGAGAGTCGATGGGTGTTTTATTCAGAAGAAAAGTGAAGTTCAGTATTAAGGGGTGTGATGAAAGCATTCACAGGGTCGAAGAAATTTTGACTGAGGAGTAAACTAACGGTTTATAGGCGCATAAAAGGTTGCGGAACAAAGAATGTGTTCTTTGTTCCGCAATCTCGAAATTTTAAAAGTATATAACTCTAAAATGTATTGTGTAGTTTTTAATGGCCTCATGTTTAAACAGGTAGGTTGGTTTTTACGCAAATTTTTGCAAAGTCTCTGATTGAGGCGCTGTGTTTTAAATATTGTTTAAACAATTGGTCAATATCAAATGGATCCAGATAGGCATAAGCGCCATAGCCGGTTGTTGCGATAAATTCATCGCTCAATGTTTCGATGAAAGCAGAGCGGACAAGGTTGATTTCAGGGGGGGGATTGTATGGTTTCATGGCTGTTTTCTCCAAATGAAGGTTGCATAAAGTATCATGCATAAAAAATACCAGGAAATTAAAAACAAAGAGGAATCAGTGTGTTGCTTTTTGTGTGTTTTTATGATAGCTGTTTATATGGTTTTTTGTCAAAAAAGCTGACATTTTAAGATGGAAATTTCCGTTAAGAAGTTCGCAGGCATCAAGTTAAGCTTTTTTGTTCTGGCTGTAGTGCGGGTTTATCCTCATCTGTACCTGACGCATATTTTTAACTTAATGGCAGTGAGGCTAGACGGTTGGGTATATTAAGTCTTTAGGAATCGACCTTACAGCCTGATTTTGAGTCAATATTAAGTATAAATTCTACGCCGGGTGTTGAATTTGTCCCGTATGTGTTCCTCATGTAGAGTTCTAGGGAATCGCTGATTAAATCATCCCTGATTTGTCAGCACCCACAAAGCGGAAATCGCATTTCCGCTTTGCTCACAAAATCAATGGCTTGCAGTCATGGGTTTTGGTGGCACATCCTTGTGCCACAGGAATCGCTGATTTGTTCAGCGCTTCCCTAGTGAAAAATCAATTCAGGGTTTTACCGATTTTTTCACCCAGTTTTACGTTATTTCCAGCTGTAAAATTAGCATCCCATTCCACTTTGTTTTGAGCAAACAGCACAATAATCGTTGATCCCATGTTAAACCGCCCCATTTCTTCGCCTTTTTCCAATACCGGAGGCGCTTCAGGATATTGCCAGTCACGAACCGATGAGATAGTTGGAGGTGTCACCACGCC
>CAYNIU010000085.1:0-9672 GCA_964397365.1 uncultured Methylomarinum sp.
TTACCTATTACACAACAATGGCGGGAGCCAAGGCAGCCTGTTATGCTCTTGGTGAGTTAGATGCTGGTGATGTTAATTGTTTGCAGGATTTGCATAAGACCTTTTAAATAACAATGAAAAGTATAAACGGAAAAACGCTAAATAAAGTTTGGAGTAGTTAATGAATAAAATCCCTTTGACCGTAACCGGTGCAAATAAATTGCGTGATGAATTGGAGCAACTGAAAAGTGTCATACGACCAAGAATTATTGCTGCCATAGCGGAAGCCCGGGAGCATGGAGATTTAAAGGAAAATGCAGAATATCATGCAGCCAGAGAGCAACAAAGCTTTGCAGAAGGGCGTATAGCCGAGATTGAAGGGAAGCTGTCCAATGCTAATATTATTGATGTTACCAAAATGGATGCCAATGGCAAGGTGATTTTTGGCGCAACTGTTGAAATAGAAGATATTGATTCAGGAAAAGTTGTCACTTATCAGATTGTTGGTGAAGATGAGGCCGATATTAAAGAAGGTCGTATTTCAGTTGGATCGCCAATTGCCAGAGCATTGATTGGTAAAGAGGAGGAGGATGTGGTGACAGTGAAAGCGCCGGGTGGCGAAATAGAATACGAAATTCTGTCGATTCAGTATATTTAATCTGCTGCAACATAGATTTTTCTTGGATGAATGGGCATGGCTTAAAAAAATAATGATGCTGTAGCGCAGAGACAAGACGTAGCTTGTCTCTATAGTGATAAATTCAGTGTTGTGCCGAATCCAGGTAAAGACAAAAGATTTTATTTGTCTGGATTTTCTCGGTAAATAACAGCAACTTGACCGATAGTTTGAATTGATTCGGCTCCTGTTTGTACACAAATCTGATTCTTGATTTGTTTACGAGTATTTCTTTCTGCGCGAATTTTTATTTTAATAAGCTCATGAGTATCAAGAGCCTGCTCGGTTTCATTGATAACCGCCTCGGTCAGTCCGGCTTGACCAATGATAATAACGGGCTTTAATGAATGAGCCTGTGCTTTCAGTTTCTTTTTATCAGCAGAATTCACTGTGTTTCCTTAATGACTTAATAAAACTAGAGCAATTTTACACTACAACAAATTATGGTGCGACGTAAAAGCAGTAACCAGTGGATGCAGGAACATTTTCAGGATGAGTATGTCAAAAAAGCCCAGGCACTAGGGTATCGTTCGCGTGCTGTGTTCAAGCTGGCGGAAATTCAGGAGAAAGATAAAATTATCAGGGCAGATATGAATATCCTTGATTTGGGGGCGGCCCCGGGTGGCTGGTCGGAATATGCCAGAAAAATTACCGGTAAAAAACAAAAAGTTATTGCTCTGGATTTGTTGGAAATGGAACCGATTGATGGTGTTGATTTTATTCAAGGTGATTTCAGAGAAAATGAAGTATTGGATAAATTGCATAAAGTTCTTGATGGCGAATCGGTGCAATTGCTTTTATCAGATATGGCGCCTAATATAAGTGGTAATAAGGCGGTGGATCAGCCGCGATCAATTTATTTAGGGGAGTTGGCACTGGATACTGCGCATGTTGTTTTAGCTAAAAATGGCGCTTTTTTAATTAAAATGTTTCAAGGCTCCGGGTTTGAAGAATATTTTAACGATGTGCGTAGATATTTTAAAAGCGTGGTAATCAGAAAGCCAAAAGCATCCAGAGCAAGAAGTAATGAAGTTTATATTTTAGCAAAAGGGTTTAAATGAAAAGAAATTACCCTTATATCTTTACTAAAAGATGTGATAATAACCAAAGAAGCTGTTGCGGTTGATTATTCCTGATAAAATTACTCGGTTTATAGAAAGTCTATTCCGGTCTGGAGCGTGTAACTTGAGCGATATGATTAAAAATTTAGTGTTATGGGTCGTCATTGCAGTAGTGCTGATGTCCGTATTTAATAATTTTGGTGCGAGGTCTAATCGTGCTGATTCTGCGTTATCCTATTCGCAATTTCTTGATGCAGCTAAAGCAGGCCAGGTGCAACAGGTTATTATTGATAACAATTCGATTAGAGGGAAAATGCAAACGGGTGAGAAGTTTAAAACTTATGCACCTAGTGACCCCCATCTGATTGATGACCTATTGGCCGATGGCGTGGATATAAAAGTCAAGCCGCCTGAAGAGCCATCAATGCTGATGCAGATTTTTGTATCGTTTGGCCCGATTTTACTACTGATTGCGGTATGGGTGTTTTTTATGCGGCAAATGCAAGGCGGAGCCGGTGGCCGAGGCGGCGCAATGGGCTTTGGTAAAAGTAAGGCGCGAATGCTGGAGCAGGATCAGAACAAGGTGACTTTTGCCGATGTAGCCGGTTGTGATGAGGCCAAAGAAGAAGTTGAAGAAATGGTCGACTTTTTGAAAGATCCAGCAAAATATCAGAAACTGGGAGGGAAGGTCCCTCGGGGAGCGTTAATGGTCGGTCCCCCGGGAACAGGTAAAACGCTATTGGCCAGGGCTATAGCGGGTGAAGCCAAAGTACCGTTTTTTACCATTTCCGGTTCTGATTTTGTGGAAATGTTTGTTGGTGTGGGTGCTTCCCGTGTTCGGGATATGTTTGAACAGGCTAAAAAACATGCACCATGTATTATTTTTATTGATGAGATTGATGCCGTAGGGCGTTCTCGTGGCGCTGGGCTTGGAGGGGGTAATGATGAGCGGGAGCAGACGCTCAATCAACTGCTGGTGGAAATGGATGGTTTTGAAGGTAATGAAGGCGTTATTGTTATTGCCGCCACTAACCGAGCCGATGTTCTTGACAAGGCATTACTCCGCCCAGGGCGTTTTGATCGTCAGGTTGTGGTCGGATTGCCGGATGTTAAAGGACGTGAACAGATACTTAATGTCCATTTGAAAAAAGTACCGGCGGCTGATGATGTGGAAATTAAATATATTGCACAAGGCACACCGGGGTTTTCGGGTGCTGACCTGGCTAACCTGATTAACGAAGCGGCATTGTTTGCAGCACGTTTGAATAAACGTCTCGTCAGTATGGTGGATTTGGAGAAAGCCAAAGACAAGATCATTATGGGGGCGGAAAGGCATTCCATGGTGATGGATGAAAAAGAGAAAAAAATGACCGCTTATCATGAGTCTGGTCATGCTATTGTAGGTCGCCTGGTGCCGGATCATGACCCTGTATATAAAGTCAGTATTATGCCGCGCGGTCGTGCATTGGGCATCACCATGTTTTTACCTGAAAAAGATCAATATAGCGCCAGTAAACGCAAACTGGATAGTATGATTTCCAGCCTGTATGGCGGACGGATTGCTGAAGAACTGATCTTTGGTTGGGAAGAGGTATCCACCGGCGCATCCAATGATATTGAAAGAGCGACAGAACTGGCCCGGAACATGGTAACCAAATGGGGATTATCGCAACGATTGGGACCATTATCTTATGGTGAAGAGGAAGGAGAGGTGTTTTTAGGACGATCTGTTACGCAGCATAAAACAGTTGCTGAGGAAACATCACATACAATTGATGAAGAAATTCGATCTATTATTGACAGAAACTATGAAAGAGCGGAAAAGATCCTGAAGGAAAATAGTGATATTTTGCATGCTATGGCTGAAGCGTTGATGAAATATGAAACCATCGACAAATTTCAGATTGAAGACTTAATGAGTAGGAAACCAGTCAGAGATCCTCAAGGTTGGGATGATACTCCGCCTTCCGGGGGAGCTGATGCTACGGCTGAAACTGCAAAAAAAGAGAAAAAAAATTCTCCGATAGGCAGTGCGGCAGAACAAAATTAATTTTGTCTACTAAAATTAGAAAGGAGAGGCATTTGTCTCTCCTTTTTTTTGGGATAAATAAAATGTGGACGTAATAATGGCAAAAAAATATTTTGGAACGGATGGTATCAGAGGAAAGGTCGGAGAATATCCCATTACTGCAGATTTTTTATTGAAGTTGGGATGGGCTACAGGACGAGTGTTTGCCAATGAAGGCAGCGGGTTTGTATTGGTTGGAAAAGATACGCGAATATCAGGATATATGTTTGAATCGGCGCTCGAAGCGGGTCTTTCTGCGGCGGGTGTGGATACTCGTATGTTAGGGCCTATGCCGACACCCGGCATTGCCTATTTAACCAGAACACTGAGAGCCAGAGCGGGTATTGTGATCAGCGCTTCACATAATCCCTATTATGATAATGGCATAAAGTTTTTTTCAGTGGATGGAACCAAGCTTCCTGATGAATTGGAACATCAGATTGAACAATATATCGATTCGCCGATGACAACAGTAGACTCATTCCGGCTAGGTAAAGTCAAGCGGGTTGGGGATGCTGCAGGACGCTATATTGAATTTTGCAAATCAACAGTGCCGATGCGTCTGGATTTCAATGGTATGCGCATAGTCATTGATTGCGCTCATGGTGCCACTTATCACATTGCACCACATGTTTTTAGCGAAGTTGGTGCGGAAGTCGTTACTATAGGGGTCGAACCGGACGGTTTAAATATCAATGACGAGTGTGGAGCGACCAGACCGGAAAGTCTTGTCGCTAAAGTTCTGGAATATCGTGCGGATTTGGGTATTGCTTTGGATGGAGATGGCGACAGAGTGATTATGATTGATCATAAAGGTGAAATTGTTGATGGGGATGAATTGATCTATATTATTGCTAAATCACGATTAAATGCAGGTCAGTTGAATGGTCCGGTCGTAGGGACTTTAATGACAAATCTGGGTATGGAGCATGCCCTGAAAAATGAAGGCGTTGAGCTTTTGCGGGCAAAAGTCGGTGACCGCTATGTTATGGAATTACTTACAGCAAAAAAAGGTGTTTTGGGTGGGGAAGGTTCTGGACATATTATTTGTCTGGACAGAACCACGACGGGCGATGGTATAGTTGCCGCTTTGCAGGTTTTGGCCGAAATGCAGACCACGGGGGAAACTCTCTACGAACTGAAATCCGGTATGCAAAAATATCCACAAGTGCTGGTGAATGTCAAGATGGACAAAAAAGTCAATATTGACAATATGGACAGCGTTAAAAAGGCGGTTGCGACTGTCGAGAAAAAACTGGGCGCCAGCGGTAGAGTATTGTTGAGGGCTTCTGGAACAGAGCCTTTGATCAGGGTGATGGTGGAAGGTGCCAAGGAAGATGAAGTTGTAAAATATGCCCATCAATTAGCCGATGATGTAAAGAAAGCAATCGTCGCTTGAATTGCAGGTCTGTAAGCTATATCATAAACGGCTTTATCTTTTGTCTGGAGTTAAGTGATGCGACAATCTTTGATTATGGGAAATTGGAAAATGAATGGTTCTCGCGAAGAGGCTAAAGCGCTTGCGCAAGCCATTGTTGCCGGTTTGAATGCGGGTGACCAGGGAATTGCTGTTTGTGTTCCGTTTGTCTATTTATCAGATGTGAGCGGCATCATCGAATCAACACCCGTGGCATTAGGCGCACAAAATGTGGCTGATCAGGAAAAGGGAGCCTATACTGGCGAAATTTCTGCTGCTATGTTGAAAGATTGCGGTTGCTCCTATGCGTTAGTCGGTCATTCAGAGCGTCGTACATGCTATGGCGACACCGATCAATCAGTCGCTGCCAGGTTCTGTCAGGCGCAAAAAGAAGGTATTACTCCGGTATTATGTATCGGGGAGACACTGGAAGAGCGCGAACAGGATAAAACCTTCGTAGTGATTGACAAACAGTTGGATGCTGTGATTGATGAAGCTGGAATTGATGCTTTGGCCAATGCTGTCATTGCCTACGAACCGGTTTGGGCGATTGGTACTGGAAAAACAGCAACTGATGAACAGGCTCAGGAAGTGCATAAATATATTCGCCAGCGTATTGCAGAAAAAAGCGCTGAAATTGCTGATAGAATTCAAATTTTGTACGGTGGCAGCATGAAGCCTGAAAATGCCAAGGGCTTATTGTCCATGTCGGATATCGACGGTGGACTCATTGGTGGCGCTTCTTTGAATGCGGATTCATTTTTGAGTATTTATCGTTCAGTTTAATTAATAGCGGTTTAGGTAATATGTATCAGGTTATAATTGTTGTCCATGTATTGTTGGGCTTAGGGGTTGTTGGGCTTGTACTCATGCAACAGGGTAAAGGTGCAGATGCTGGAGCGGCTTTTGGCAGCGGCTCTTCTGGTTCTGTTTTTGGCGCACAAGGCGCCGCTTCATTTTTGTCCAGGACGACAGCTATTTTTGCCGCTCTGTTTTTCGCTACCAGCTTGGGATTAGCTGTTTTGGGAGCGCATCATGATGAACAAATTGATTTAATGGATGCTCCTGAAGTTGAAAATGTTAAAGAGGATGTGCCGTTAGTGGATAATGGAACTGATACGTCTTTATCGGCACTACAGGGAGATATTCCTCAGACGGGGTTAAATGATGCTTCCACAGTTGGTGATGCTGTTTCCGAGAAAGTGCAGACTGTGACAACGGAAGATGTGCAGGCTGTATCTGATGAATTGGAAAAAGGTAACTCCAGATAGATTGACTTGATTAGCCGATGTGGTGAAATTGGTAGACACGCCATCTTGAGGGGGTGGTGACTTCGGTCGTGCCGGTTCAAGTCCGGCCATCGGCACCAAATTCGGATTACTAAAATCCAAAGAAGCGTAGAAAACCGCAAGCCATAAGGCTTAGCGGTTTTTTATTGTCCGATATTGTCTTGTAATACATTGAAATACGAACTCAACTGTTACCTTGTGTACCATGCCAATAAAAAAGGACATAGTTGATGTCGCATTATGGGAGGCAATCTCAATAAAGACGCTCGGCTAAGGCTAAAGAAAAAGATGATGACGGTGATCTTTTTCTTTTTGTGTCTGGAAGGAAAAGGATCCAGGCTGTGGCGTTTTTTTATTCCTTTAATGATAAGCGTAGAAAAATGGCATTTGGCGCTTATCCCAATACAATATATGAGAATGCCAAGCCAAGCGTAAAGCTGAAGAAGCTTGAAAGCAAAATGGATATAGCGCTATAGATGGCGTAACACTTTATGAAAACATAGTAATAACCTGAGTTCGGAATAAGGAATCATTTTAAATAGCATGTGGTTATATGCTGTTTCAGGATATTCTTTGTATAAAAACACATGATTTCTAGAGCTTTTGGCTTATATCAACAAATCTTCTGTAATGGGAAAAAAACGATTGGCAGAGTTAATCAGGCTGGTTGCGGTTAAAAAGGTGACGCCGTAGACTTCGGTTCGTACGTTGTAAAACTGTTGTACTTTTTGCAGTAATAAATCAAAGTCGCCGTCACCCGATAATAAAATAACAGTATCTACAGCGCCAGCCTGTTCTACGACATCCAAGGTAATACCAACATCCCAGTCACCTTTGGCAGAGCCGTCACTTCGTTGGATATAAGGTTTTAATTTGACCTGAAAACCAATGTTTTTCAGGGTATTCTGAAAACCGCGTTGTCTGGAGTCATTTCTATCAATAGCATAAGCAAAGGCATTGATGACTTTACGGTTGGTAGTAGCCTGAGTCCAGAATCTTTTATAGTTAAAGTGTCTTTGGAAGCGTTGACGGGTGGTATAGTAGACGTTCTGTACATCGGCAAAGATAGCGACTTTTTCTAAGGGCACAGTCGTTTTTTATATCATTTGATAAATGAACAGCAATAGTCTGTGGGGGTCTGGACTTTAACTGTAAACTGGGAGTCAGCCGGCACATTAAAAGATCCCCCACCTTTTATAGATAACCAGTTGTTGGATTCAGGCAGCAATACCTGAAGATTGCCGTCTATGATTTCCATCAGTTCTTTATTTGCCGTATTGAAAGTATATTCGCCCGGCAACATAAACCCCAGGGTTTTGCTGGAACCATCTGAAAATTTTACCGTACGGCTGTTGATATTGCCGTCAAAATAAGTATTGGCTTTTTTGATGATAGTGACGTTATCGAATTGTGGCATAAATTAAGTTCCTAAAATAATGTGGAGTATAACAGCTTCAGTATTTTTCGACGACATGAAGTCTGGGGGCGTTGGCTTTATTGATGGCGCTGTAAAAAGTGGTCACATTAAAACGATCTTTATCCAGGTAATCCAGCCAGTGTTTCACTGCTTTGGCTTCGTCATCTCCTCCGGGATGCCCCGGATAGGCCACTATGGTTAATATGCCTTTTTCGGCCAGTAAACAGATAGCGGCATTCAATGCCTGCAGTGTCGAGCTTGTTTGAGTAATTAATGATTTATCACCGCCCGGTAAATAGCCCAGATTGAACATTATTGTCTGAATAAAGCCGTGATGGAATGCTGGTATTTTTTCTGTCATATCGGCATGATTTGCCTGAATTAAGGTGAAGGTTTGTTGCAACAGTGCGTCATTTAAACGTTTTGTTGTTGCGGTGATAGCTTGTGGTTGAATATCGAAACCGTAGACATGACCGCTGGCGCCCACTTGTTGAGTCAAAAATAATATATCGTGACCGTTGCCGATGGTGGCATCAATAGCGATAGCACCGTGATGTAAATGGTCCTGTATGATTTGGTGGGCTGTTTCAGGCAGGGAAATGGGATCCATAATAACGCGTTATATTACAATTGTCGGGTAATTTGTCATTGTGTTGCAGGGTTTTGGCAAATTGTTGACAATAAAAAGGAATTTGCAGGCTGCCTTTAGAGCCAAAGCCATTGAAAATTGCCAGTCTGGAATGTTCGGGATGATGACCAATAAAGGGTTGTCTGTCAGAGGTTGCAGGTCGAATACCAGCTTGAAGCTTAATGACACGGGATTGTTGTAACGCCGGATAAACGCGATGTAATGCCGACATCAGATTCTTTTGCGCTTCCAGGGTGGTTTGAGTATTCAGGTTTTCCCTGTCAAAAGTCGCACCGGTTTTAAAACGATGTTTGTTCAATGGAATGTACCAATGGCCATAATTGAGTATATTCTGGATTATGGGTTCGGATGTTTCAGCGGTTACAATTTCACCTTTGACGGGCTGAAAAGGTAAGCCACTAAACCAGGGATTGTTTATGGCTTGATAACCTTCGCAAAAAATAATTTGTTGGGGCTTGATATTTTGCCATTGCAGTTGGGGTTTAAGATGAATTTGCCGGTAATCAACCGTTGTTTTGATATAGCGCTGTTGATCAATAAAAAATTGTTTCAGCAAGTTTAACAGGGGATAGGTCAGCAAATAACCGGTTTGTTTTTGTTGTAGAAGCCCTAAAGGACAGCTAATGTCTGGCGGAGGGGCGATAATTTTAGTGAGATATTTCTGATAGTCGCGTTGTGTTAAACGCTTTTCAGCCGCCTGTAATTCTTTTGGTTTACGCAACAGGCGCAACATGGTTTTTTTATAATAGAAGCGTTGCCGAAAAAAAAACTCCAGATTAGCATAGTATTGTCGAGCCGTTTTCAGTAGCCAGTCGACTTCGGCTACTTTAACAAAACGCATCCCCGTAACTGGATTGGTCAGACCTGCCGCCACTTGTGAGGCGTTTTCTTCGTCATTGTCAACAATCAGGATTTTTTGTCCACGCTGGATAAGTTCCCAGCCCAGCAGACTACCGGCCAAGCCTTGGCCGATGATTAAATAATCTATTTCCATTTGGTTCAGCCGGAATTTAAGAATGGTGCTTACTTTTCAATAAGCGCGGAACCTGCAAATTGTATCCCCGCCCATCCGTATTTCATAAACAGACGAATATTTTGATGGCCTGTTCCCTCCGG
>CAYNIU010000086.1:0-9634 GCA_964397365.1 uncultured Methylomarinum sp.
CTTTAGCCGCCTTCAAACCGGTTTTTTTATCCGCCTGGGTTTTTTCCACCAATGTCACGGTAAGGATATCACCCACCCGATTGGCTACAATGTTTTCAAAAAGCCGCATATCGTAACCTGCTTGATAAATGGCGCCATTTTTTTGTATAGGCGGCCTTAAATCAGCCGGCTGTACTGGTGAAAAATCAGGGTCGCGTTTCGGCAAGGTATCGCAACCTGCCAATATTACGCTCGTCAACAATACCACACCGGCTGTTCTTAACATGGTCATCACCTCAATCAGAGTTGTTGAGTCACAAATGACAGCATTTGATCAGTGGTTGAAATCGCTTTTGAATTCATTTCATACGCTCTCTGGGTCTCAATCATATTGACCAGCTCTTCCACCACATTAACATTGGATGTTTCCAGAGCCCCTTGAAGCAACGCGCCATATTCATCTTCACTCGGATTGCCGATAATCGGCGTACCACTGGCGACAGATTCTCTAAACATATTTTCACCAATCGGTTCCAGCCCCGTTGGGTTGATAAAATCAGCCAACTGAATCTGCCCTTGTTGAACAGGTGTCGGACTGCCGGGCTGAAGTACCGAGACAGTTCCATCACGACCAATAGTAATACTGATAGCATCAGCCGGTATGGTAATTGCCGGTTCAATTGTCATACCGCCGGAAGTGACTAGTTGTCCTGTGGAATCAAGTTTGAAAGAGCCGTTACGGGTATAATTAATATCCCCGTTGGGCATCAAAACCTGTATAAAACCACGACCACTAATGGCGACATCCAGTGAGTTTTCAGTTTGCTGAATATTACCCTGAGTATGCAGTTTTTCTGTTGCAACCGTTCTAACGCCTGTTCCTAACTGCAAACCGGAAGGTAGTTCGGTATTTTGTGTTGATTGTGCGCCAACCTGGCGAATATTCTGATAAACCAAGTCTTCAAATAAAGCTCTGGATTTTTTGAAGCCAGTGGTATTGACATTGGCCAGGTTATTGGAAATAACCGCCATTCTTGTTTGTTGGGCATCCAAACCTGTTTTGGCCACCCATAGCGCTCGTTCTGACATAACACCCTCCTAATGACATTTTTTTGTCTTACCAGAAGATATGCATTTTTTATGCCATCTGCATTAACTTGGCAGTAACCGCCGAATTATCATTAATATTTTTCATTACTTTAGTTTGTAACTCAAAATTACGAGCTAACTCAATCATTTCTACCATTGCCGAAATAGCATTGACATTACTGCCTTCCAAAGCGCCGGAAATCAGACTGACACTGGCATCGGCCTGTGGTTTTTTTACCCCTTGCTTCAGATACATCACCCCATCATCGCCTTTTTCCAAACTTTTCAATTCCGGTTTGACCAGTTTAATACGATCAATAACAGCGACAGTTGTTGCATTTTGCCCTTGCGGTAAAATACTGATAGTTCCGTCACGGCCTATTTCAATTTTATTAGCGGGTGGAATAACAATAGGGCCATCCTGACCAATAAGTTGCAATCCTGAACGGGTTTGCAACAAGCCCTGAGGCGTCACCAGCAAATTACCCGCTCGAGTATAGGCTTCAGAGCCATCTTTGCCTTGAACAGCCATCCAGCCATCACCTTTAATAGCCACATCTAGAGGTCGCCCCGTAGTTTGAATGGGCCCCATACTCAGATCACTTCCTGGTCGTTCAGACATAGCATATACGCGAGCCGGATAACCCGGCCCAAATACCGGCATAGTACGGAATTGTTCAAAATCCGACTTGAATCCAACTGTCTGCGTGTTCGCCAGGTTATTGGCATTTGCCGTTTGCGCCAGCAACGTCTGCTTGGCACCGCTCATGGCAATATAAAGACTACGATCCATAATGCTGCCCTCCTCTTAATTAAATATTAAGAATAGTCTGAGTAATCGTATTTTCGGTTGTGATAGTTTTGGCATTTGCTTGATAAGCCTGCTGTGCAACTATCAATTTCACCAATTGTGCAGACAAATCAACATTTGACGATTCCAGCGAACCCGATTGGATCACCCCGAAATTATTAGACCCCGGCTGACCGGATACCGGGTCACCGGAACTGGCATTCTGTCCCCAGGTGGTGTCTCCGAGTTTTGCCAATCCCTGAGGATTTGAAAAACGACTCAAAGCCACTTGTCCCAATGTTTTGGATCCACCATTGCTGAAACGGGCAAAAATCACTCCTTGATCATCTATATCAATTCCTGTTAACTGACCGGCCGGCAAGCCGTTTTGGGTTAATGTATTAACACTAAACTTCTGATTAAATTGGGTTGACCCAAAAAAACTTAACTTATTAATATCAATATCGCTGGCACCTGTTGCCGGAGTAATCACATACGGAGCCAGATCAAACAAACCATCGACAACGCCGGTTGTTGCATTTTTGGGTTCTTTTAAGTTTCCTGCCGCATCAAACTTTAATGTCCCAACACTTCCACCTGACTGCAGATTGACAGGATTACCATCAATAAAATAGCGTAACTCCCAAGTTGGATCTCCAGACACTACACCTTTATTGACAAAATATGTGGTAAAGATATGTGCGGTTCCAAAAGAATCATAAACTGTTGCCGATGTTTGACTGGTAAAGCTATCACTTTTGTCTTTATCAAAAGTACCATTGGAAGGAACAGGTTCGCTGGCATCTAGATTAACCACAAAATCCAGAGAATCTGTTGCCTTCGGCTGACCGGAAATAGTATTAATCTGCAATGTTTGCATAACGCCGGTACTGAATCCATCTGATACCGTAGTACCATTAGGTCGAAAAGCCAACAAAGCCTGTCCTTGGTTATTGACGATAAAACCATCCTTATCAAGCTTAAATTCACCGGCACGGGTATAAGCCCGGTTATTGACATCAGCCGGAGCAGCGCTTGCCGCCAAGGTAAAAAAACCTTCTCCACTGATTGCCAGATCCAGATTATTATTGGTAAAGTTTAGATTTCCCTGGTTAAACTGCTGTGCAACATTGGTAACACGAACGCCTAAACCAGGCGTAATAGAACTCACCCCTCCCAAACTCGCCGCATAAACATCGGCAAATTCAGCTCGTGACTTTTTAAAACCGGTTGTATTGGCATTGGCAATATTATTCCCGGTAACTGCCAAATCTTTGGATGCGGCATTCAAACCGCTTAATGCTGTAGTAAAAGCCATGTTACACCTACCTGTTAAAGAATTTGTTTAATCTGATTAAATTTGATCGGACCCAGACCAGCCAAATTAACCTGTAAGCCCCGGCCACCATTATTCATAGTTACACTTTCAACTTTTGACTTTACCCGGGTTTGTAATTGCGTATTTTTGCCATCGACTTTTGCTTCTATTTGAATTTTGTAAATCCCCGGATTGGCCAGTTCATTATCAGAGGTCAATCCGTCCCAATTGAAAGCAATTTTGCCGGCGGACTGACTCCCAAGCGGAATATTGCGAACAATATCTCCCGTTGCGGGATCAATAATCTTCAGAGTAACCTCTGGAGAAGATGACGTTAGCGTAAATTCTCCTGAAATATTCCCGCCTGCTGACAACAAACCTTCGGTTGACGGTGCGGAAACATATCGCCCAACCAACCCCGCCGCCTGCAAAGCTTGATTTGAACTGATCGAGCCGGCAAACTCCTTAAATGATTTCTGTAAATCCTGAATCCCGGAAACCGTACTGAACTGAGCCATTTGCCCAAGGAAATTACCATTATCCATAGGCTTAAGCGGATCCTGATTAGTCAGTTGGGTTGTCATTAATTTTAAAAACTGCTCCTGCTGTAAAGTCGCTGGTTTTTTCTTCGGCTTATCCACTGTAGACAAACCCAGATCTTTAAATGTATTGAGTGCATTAACCGCCATCACTTATCTCCTATTGTCCCATCCTTAAAGTTTGCAGCATCAGTTGTTTTGCCGTATTAAGTACTTCAACATTATTTTGATACGAACGTGATGCCGACATCATATTGGTCATTTCTTCTATGGTATTGACATTTGGCTTGTAAATATAACCATTCTCATCCGCCATCGGGTGATTGGGCGCATATTCCATCACTGGCGGCGCCTGACTCTCTACAACTCCCAGAACATTCACCTGGCTGGCCGCTTCATTCTTTTCCAATACATTCTTAAGTTCAGCCGCAAATACTGGTTGTCTAGACTTGTATACTTCATCAATACTGCTGCTGACACTATTGGCATTGGAAATATTACTGGCCACTAAATTAAGCCTTAATGACTGTGCATTCATGCCGCTACCGGCAATATCAAATATTTTCATGGAAGGCATTATTATTGTCCTTTTATTGCGGTCATAAGCCCTGAAAAACTGCCGTTAATAAAGCGTAAACTCGCTTGGTATTGCAGTGCATTTTCAGCATATTTTGCTTGTTCAATTTGAGATTCGACGGTATTACCATCTAAAGAGGCTTGTTGGGGGTTACGATACATTAATGTTGCCCCTAATAAAGATTGTTGAGGCGATAAATGCCCTGTTTGAGTACGCTCCATTCTTTGAACAGGAAACCGGGTTTTATCCAGAACAGCTTTAAAATCCAGATCCCGTGCCTTGTAATCAGGAGTATCGGCATTGGCCAGATTTGACGCCAATACCTCGCTCCGTTTTTCCCTTAACATCAATGCTTGAGGATGAATACTTAATGCTTTGTCAAAATTAATTGCCATAATTGCCACCTTACTCTCTTTTAAATAAAGTAAAGCAGCTTTCATACCATGAAAATTAATCTCAAATTTAATCAAATGGTTGAATATTATCGCTCACTACCTAAGATATTCTGGATGTGTTTATCATGACCAAAATCCACCTTTGCTAGCTATTTACAACAAAACCATCATTTGCAACTTACAAAGCTAATTTAAAATTGGTTATGGCAACGGGGGGGGGCAGAAAATAACGCGGATAATCGGCAAAAATCAGCCGTTTTACTCAGAACAGGCAAAATCAGATAAAAAATCCCATTGAGAATGACTGGAAAAAATGCCGATACATGAGATGACGTTCGGAAATCCCTTTAGGCAAAAGCCTGAATCCTTACAACACAAGTTTTACTGATAGCAACGTAAAGCAAAATCGTCAAGAAAATGACACTATATTAAACTGTTTTTTTTATAATATCTTACCCCGCCTCTAACCACCTCAAACTCTTTCAAACCAATTGGCATTGATTCTGTACTACTTAAAAAGATATAGCCACCCGGTTCAAGTACGCCAGCCATACGACTCAGAATATCGCGCTTCACCTCATCAGAGAAATAAATCAGAACATTACGACAAAAAATAATATCAAAATGCCCAAGCACCGAAAAAGGCTTCAATAAATTAAATTGCTGGAACCTTACTTTATTACAGATTTCAGGATTTAATTTAAAGCCTTCATGGGTTTTCTGGAAAAAACGTTCTTTAGCCGATGCATCCAGCCCTCGGGACAAGGCAAGTTCTGAGTAAACCGCCTTTTTTGCTTCCATTAAAACGGTCTCTGAAATATCCGTACCAATAATCTGAATATTCCGCCCTCTGTTTCCCATTGTCCTAATAACATTATCAGCGCACATACTGATCGAATATGGCTCTTGCCCCGACGAACAGGCTGCCGACCATATTCTAATAGTCCCGGTTTTGCGTTTTAACAATTCGGGCAATACTGTCTGCGTCAATAAGGTAAATTGCACCTCATCACGAAACCAAAAAGTTTCGTTTGTGGTCATTGCATCAATCACTGCAGCTTTTACTTGCTGTGCAGCCACCACATTCGACTGCAAACAACTCACTAAGTCGGAAAAAGACGAAAAATCAAATTTTTTCAACAAAAAAGAAAGCCTGTTTTGCACCAAATACTGTTTATTTTCACCTAAGACAATACCACAGGAATGACTCAAAAAATTTCCAATCGCTTTATATTCAAGAGGCGTTAACGTGCTTCTTGTCGGTGAATCACCACTATTTACAACCATTCCAGATATTGTATCAGTCTAACGTTAAAGGATTCATATGGAATAAATCCGCCAACAAATGCAAAGTTGATTTGGACATCCCGCTTATAAAAGTTACGCTTCACCTTATTCATGATAACGCTTTAACTGGTTTTGTATCGTTTTAATCAATTCATCCGGCTCAAATTTTGCCAAAAATTCATTAGCCCCAACTTTTTGCACCATAGATGAATTAAACACACCGCTTAAAGAAGTGTGTAACACCAAATAAACATTTTTCATCTGGGAATCGTTTTTGATTTTTGTCGCCAGGGTATATCCATCCATCCTCGGCATTTCAACATCGGAAATAATCATACTGTAATAATCAGCAATATTAGTTCCATTTTCAACCAACTCAGTTAAATGCTCCCAGGCCTCTAAACCATCTTTAAACACTGCCGTCTTAATCTGAACCTGTTCACAGACTTTTTTAACCTGATTTCTCGCTACCAGTGAATCATCTACAATCATAATCAGATCATCTTTTTTACCAATGCTGACATCCACTAATTCCTCCGCAGCGCTTTCTCTCCCCCCCATAACCTCCTTCATGACCTTTTCTACATCAATAACCTCAATCAACTCATTTTCGAATTCGGTCACAGCCGTCAAATAACCGTCCTTGCCTGCGCCACTTGGCGGCGCTTTAACCGCATCCCATCCAATATTAATGATTCTGTCAACAGAATTAACCATAAACCCCTGAATACCTCTATTATATTCAGTTACAATAACATAAGATCCCGCATCTCTGCTTAATGCCGGCAACCCAATAGACATAGCCAAATCAAGAACCGGAATAGTTTTGCCGCGTAAATGGGCAACTCCGCATATTTTAGAATGAGCTTGGGGTATTTGGGTCAAAGGTGGACATTGAATAACCTCTTGAACCTTAAAAACATTAATCCCAAAACGCTGATGCCCACTTAACTTAAACAGTAATAATTCAAATCTGTTGTGACCAGCCAATTTAGTTCGCTGATCGACTCCATCCAATACTCCAGCCATACTTAACCTCTTAATAACGTTACCTTCTTACAAGTATAACGACTTTTCCTGATTTTACTTGAGTAATTTATGGTCTGTTTCATGCATATTAAATTTACAAAGACTTAATTTTGACACATGAAAAATGAAACCTTTACTATATCAATTATCAGTCATTTTACTGTTGCTCTATTCACAAAATAGTATGACTGCTCAATTCCAAACAATTTCATCCATACAGTCGGCTGTCAGTCGCTATATTACAAAAGAATTTAAAGATACAAGCGAATATGACTACACCCTGTATAAACTGGATCAACGTTTGAAATTACCGCTATGCTCAACGCCTTTACAAGTTTTCACTCAGACCGATACATTAAAGGCAGGACGAAATTCAATCGGTGTACGCTGTTTATCCAAAAAGAAATGGATCATTTTCACAGGAGCACAAATCCGGTCTTATCGAGAAGTTCTGGTATTGACACACCCTATGCGCCGCGGTGAAATTATTACTGAAAATGATCTTGCCTATGAAAAAAGAGATGTGAGCCGCCTCCATCAAGGCTATATTTTGAATCCCGAACAGATCATCAACAAACAAGCAAAACGTAATATCTCTGCCGGAATTGCAATAACCCGTCACTACTTCACCGAACCCAAGCTAATAAAAAGAGGGGAAATCGTCAATATTCAGGCAAAACTCCCCAATTGCCATATCAGTATGGCAGGAATTGCCATGATGGATGGCCGGAAAGGTCAATATATCCGAGTAAAAAACATTAAATCCAAACGCATTATCCAGGCAACTGTAGAAAAACCCGGGCAAGTTTCGGTTTATTGATGATTTTTATTACCCCAACTAAAGTTATTGATTAAAATGCCGCTAACAATATCAGATAAATATATGCAGGAATTCGACATGGCTATTAATTCAGTAACAAATAAAACGGGTGTCTCTTTAAACATAACACCTAACGACAAAAAAAAAACCATTCCCAACAAAAATCAAACCCTTTACACCAGCAATGTCCAGGACAAAATTGATATTACCGCAGTTACCCAAAAAATAAAAAGCGCACTGGCATCGGCGCCATCAACTCCGGTGATAAATGAAGAGAAAATCATTGCTGTCAAAGAGGCGCTGAAAGAAGGGAATTACCAAATTAATGCCAATAGCATTGCTGAAAAAATACTCCAATTTGATCGCCCTTTTGACAGTACATAATTATGATAGAAAAAACCTACCCAATCATCGAACAGCTATTAAGTAAGGGGTTGATATTAAGCCAAAAATTACTTGATATTTTATCTCTGGAAGCCGAAAACCTGAAATCTCGCACAGACCCGGAAAGCATTTCGAGACTCGTTAACAATAAGAAAGAAACCATTACCCAGCTGGAACAATTTTCAGAGCAGCTTTCTCGCCTTCTGGCAACAGAAAGCCTGCCCTTAAACCCGACTGGTATTAAACAATATTTCCAAAAAGCTCAATTATCCGGATTTCAAATCACAGATGATTTTAATCAATGGCGAAAAATTATAGCTATTTCCAAGAAATGTCACTCTCTTAACGAACAAAATGGCGCCAGCATTGACTTATTGATGCGCCACAATCAGCGCTCACTACAAATTCTGCGTGGAAAATCGCAACTTCCAGCCACTTACGGCCCGGATGGCGCCACAAAAACAGAACAATTTTCTCATTCTTTAATTTCAGTGTAGACTTCAATATATTTTAAATAACAGGCTGAAAACATGCTCAGGGTGTTGAAAAAACTTTTTATAAACCACCAAAGAACAGATCTAGACGGACAAGAAGAGTTTAAGCGTAATCCCCACACCAACCCTAATTTTGTGACATCTACTCCAAAAATTACCAGACTGTTACAAAATATTGAAAAAGTATCACACCTTTGCACCATTTCATTTGAAGGCACGGAAGAGAAATTCAGTTCATCCATTCTCGATATACAGGCCGAAAAACAATTAATTATCCTAGATGAATTGACGCCTCAACACGGTAACCATCTGATAAGTGAAAAAAAAACAATCAAGCTATCCACTTATTTTAATGGTATTCATTTAGCCTTCAATCTCAATAAAATACAACTCGACTCTTCACACGGCATTATTTATTACAAAGCTAATTTTCCAGAGCGTATTTATTATCCACAACGCAGAAAATCGCCTCGCATAACAATTAAATCGCTTCGTATTCCTTTTTCTGGTATCGCAAAAAAAAACAATGTCTCAATCGGCGGCCACATATTTGATTTGTCCCGGGGCGGTATTGGCATCAAACTACCAAATAACAGAGCCCGCCTGCAACGAGGAGATACAATCAAAAACTGCCGTTTTACTCTGGATGACTATTGCATGGAATTTGATTTAATAGTCCGTTTTGCAAAAAGGGTTACTCCAACAGACCCTCAAGCAATTATTGGAGGATACTTTGAAAACATATCCAATAAAAATCAAAACAAATTATCCTATTTTGTCACCGCTTTAGAGCGAAAAGATATTAGAAAACAAAAGACGTAAAATGTAATAAGCTTATGTTAAAATGCAGCGGTTAGTCCCGATAGCTCAGCAGGATAGAGCGGCCCCCTCCTAAGGGGCAGGCCGGGGGTTCGAATCCCTCTCGGGACGCCA
>CAYNIU010000087.1:0-9624 GCA_964397365.1 uncultured Methylomarinum sp.
CTCCCAAAGCAGGCGCGCTACCAAACTGCGCTATACCCCGATCTGAACCTTCTTTGTTGAGTAGAACCGATTTAAGTAGGCCACCCTGCGAAGAACGGCTATGATACTGGTGATAGACTTTATCGTCAAGATTTTTTTATATTCATAAATATGCAATTCTACTCAAAAATATAAAACTCATTGATTATGCTATAGTTTCTCTTTGACCAAGTCATATATTTCTTCAGTCGAAATATCAACGTCCGTTAATATTTCTTTCAGTTCAGTGAGTTTTGCTTCAGCAAATTTTCTGTCTTTCAGGCTACCGGTATTGATATAAACATTCAATGCCGCACTTTTTAAACCTGCGTAACCAGACATCACAGCAACGCCGGCATCACTAATAACTCCCAAATTGCCTTTTTCTGCAGCAATACGGCTTAATGCAATGGCTTCGGCACAAGCTTTGGCGCATTCTAAAGGAACTTGGGTAGCTTCTTTTAAAACACTCTGAATTTGTGCGCTTCGTCTGGATTTTTCTTCATTACCTTGTTTGGGTAAACCATAGCAAGCCATCAGTTTGTCAAAGACATCGACATCAGCTTTGATCATGGCGGTTAATTTTTCACGCAATGCTTCTGATTTTTCCAGCAGTTTTTGCATTTCAGTCTCAACTTCAGCATATTTGGGTTTACCTATTGTTAAATTGCAAACCATGCTGGTCAAGGCTGCTGATTGTGCGCCCATAACGGCAGCAGCGCTACCACCACCCGGGGTAGCAGCTTTACTTGCCAGTTCGTCCAGAAATACGGCTACAGATTTGTCTTTGATTTCGCTCATTAATTTGTTTTACTGATAATTTAGTTTGTAACTTTTAAGGAATTGCTGAACAAATCATCCCTGATTTATCAGCGTCCACAATGCCGAAATACGATTTCTGCTTTACTCAAAAAATCAATGGCTTGTAGTCATATATTTTGGTGGCACGTCCTTGTGCCACAGGAATCGCGAATAAATCAGCACTTCCTTAGCTTTCTCTGCGCCAGGTAGTTTTACCACCGGGAGCATCTTCCAGAACAATGCCTTGTGTTTTTAACTGATCCCGAATTTGATCGGCCTGAATCCAGTCTTTGTTTTGTTTTGCATCGAGTCTTTTTTGAATCAATTGGTTAATGTCATCTTCTGACAGACCATCGTGGCAAACATCAGCTTTCAAGAACGTTTCCGAGTCATCTTGCAAAAGTCCTAAAACACTCGCCAGATGTTTTAAGGTGGCAGCCATAGATTGGTTATTTGCGGAGTTAGCTTTGGATTTATTTAGTTCTCTGGCCAAATCAAATAAAACCGAGATAGCAACAGGTGTATTGAAGTCATCATCCATAGCTTCTTTAAAACGCTCTACATAGCTTTCGGCAAGTTCGTCCGAGGCACTGGAGTCTATACCTCTTAAGGCGGTATATAAACGGGTCAAAGCCGTCTGTGCTTCATTGAGTTGTTCATCTGAATAATTTAACGGACTACGATAATGGCTGCTTAGAATAAAAAAACGGATGATTTCCGGGCGATATTGTTTCAATACTTCGCGAACGGTGAAGAAGTTACCTAGTGATTTAGACATTTTTTCTTCATTGACCCGGACAAAACCGTTATGCATCCATAAATTAACAAATCTTTCCCCATTGGCGCCTTCAGATTGCGCAATTTCATTCTCATGGTGTGGAAATTGCAGATCCATGCCGCCGCCATGAATATCAAAATGATTACCTAGGCAGTTGGTTGACATGGCTGAACACTCAATATGCCAGCCAGGACGACCGTGTCCCCAAGGGGAATCCCAATAGGGTTCTCCGGGTTTAGCCATTTTCCACAACACAAAGTCCAGGGGGTCTTGTTTGGCAGTATCGACATCAACACGTTCCCCGGCCTGTAGATCCGCAATGTTTTTACCGGACAGTCTACCGTAGTTATCAAATTTGGCAACGGAATAAAATACGTCCCCATTACTGCCGACATAAGCCAGATCTTTATCTATCAGTTTGCCAATCATGGTGATAATTTCAGTCATGGATTGTGTGGCTTTGGGCTCCAAATCGGGCGGTAATACCGATAATGCGCGTTCATCCTCATGCATAGCCGTGATAAAGCGTTCGGTTAAAATGCCAAAATCTTCATTGTTGTCATTGGCTCGCTGAATAATTTTATCGTCTATATCTGTGATATTGCGAACATAGGTCAAATGATAACCACAATATCTAAAATATCGGGCAACAGTATCAAATACCACCATGACCCGTGCATGACCGATATGACAATAATCGTAAACAGTCATACCACAAACATATAGTCCTACTTTGCCTGCGACTCTAGGCGTAAAAATTTCTTTACTACGGGTTAAGGTGTTATATATTTTTAGCATTTGTATTGGATAAGGTTTTGATCAATTTGTCGTAAATGGCAAATAACTTATCAATCTATCAAGATTTAGACTTCATTTTCAAGCAGAAAACACATAGAATCTACTTTCTGCATCATTAACCAAGGAAAATCAATGTATAAAATTATTGTTTCTCTGATGCTGCTTTTATTTTCAACTTTTTCTTTTGCAACGGAAAACAAGATGTCAGATAATCAAACAAAAGTAAAATTAATCACTTCAATGGGGGAAATCATCATTCAACTGGATACAGAAAAAGCGCCCGTTTCAGCCAAAAACTTTCTGACTTATGTCAGGGAAGGTTTTTATGATGGCACTATCTTTCATCGTATTATTCCCGGTTTTATGGCACAAGGCGGTGGTTTTGACAGTGATTTCAATCAAAAAGAAACCCATGCCCCGATTAAAAACGAAGCTGATAATGGTTTAAAAAATAATCGCGGAACATTGGCAATGGCTCGTACGTCTGATCCTGATTCGGCAACAGCTCAATTTTTTATTAATTATAAAGATAATGATTTTCTTAATTATACCAGTCCAACCACAAATGGCTGGGGGTATGCTGTCTTTGCCAAAGTTATTGAAGGCATGGAGAATGTTGATAGAATGGCAGATTCTCCGACAGGTCATCGGGGTATGCATCAGGATGTTCCACAAACCGATATTGTTATCGAAAAAGCTGAGATTGTAGAATAATTTTATAATCCCTCCTCTTGTGAGGCTTCTCAATAGCTTCTTAAGATGTCCATACATTTCGCGATAAAAGCACTAGAATATATTGAAAAAAGATATTATTTTTATTTCCGATTTACATATTTCGTTGGAAAAAAAAGAAATCACCCGCCGCTTTTTAGCTTTTCTTGAAAACAGAGCATCGTACGCGCAAGCTTTATATATTCTAGGCGATTTATTTGATGCCTGGATTGGCGATGATGATAATTCACCGCCAAATAAAACTATTAAAAAATCCCTTAAACAACTTACCGCCTCAGGAACAAAAGTATTTTTGCAGTTAGGTAATCGGGATTTTCTGCTGGGTAAACAATTTGCTGTAGAAACCGGGGTGGTACTGCTGGGTGATTACCAGGTTATTGATATTTTTGGTGTTGATACCCTGTTGACACATGGGGATTTGCTTTGTAGCGATGATATTCGGTATCAGCAATTCCGGTCAAAATCACGCACCGAGCAATGGATACAAAATGTATTATCGAAGCCATTACTGTTAAGATTTCTGGCCGCTCGCTGGTATCGCTTTCGCAGTTATTTTCATAAACGTAAAAAAACCAAGGATATTATGGATGTGAATCAAAAAACAGTTATGGAGGTAATGAAACAATATAACTGTCTAAGATTGATTCATGGACATACCCACCGTCCCGCTGTTCATGACTTTACTATTGATGGTAAAACAGCACAACGTTTTGTGCTGGCTGAATGGAAAAAAAACTCTGCTGAAATTTTATGTTGGGATATTGATGGCTTTAATATTGAAAAACTGAATTAACTGATGTTAAGCAGTCTTAAATTGTTGCAACCAGTCAAGGGCCAAAATAATCCCCCCCTTGGATCAAAAAATTATGTACTGGTTTTTTTGTTTTAAACAATAGTTCTCTCCGCCTAACATGAAAATTTTGGAATGATGAATCAGTCGGTCAATAATCGGTACGGCCACATTTTCATCGACAAAGGACTTGCCCAGGCAGTAGAACCCTTGTTGGTGGAGTGGTCAGAATTATTCGTAGCGAACATTGATCAGCAGGAACTGGTTGTAGTTACCCTGTTTGTTCATGGACAGGACAGGTGGGTTTTTACCGATATCCGATGGCCCGATAAAGATCAGATTGTGACGATTGTCGATAAAGTCAAAGACCAGCAGTTGATTGCCCTGACGTTTGCTGATAGTGATCTGATGCCGTTAATCCAAGCATTCCAGGTGTTTTTCGGTCGGAAAGCCGGGCTTTCTTCGATTGGCATTCAGGCGCTTGTCATTGCGGGTATTGACTTCATTTCCTAAGGAATCGCTGATTTATTCGCGATTCCTGTGGCACAAGGATGTGCCACCAAAACCTATGACTACAAGCTATTGATTTTGTGAACAAAGCGGAAATCGCATTTCCGATTTGCGGGCGCTGAACAAATCAGGGATGATTTGTTCAGCGCTTCCCTAACAGTCGGTTGATATATTACAGATAGGACAGTTCATTAGTTTTGGCCTTTTGCAGCAGTTCTGGCAAGGCGGTGGTCAGGGTGCTCAGTTTTAAAATGGCAGAACGAGTACATCATCGGCTGGGGTCAGACGTTCTGGAAACGCCTGACAGGTAGAAACTTTTCAATACTGGCTTAATCTCATGGGACTCCCTGGTCAAAATTTCAGGAACTGTGTCTGCTTTATTTCAAGAAATAAGGCTGAAAAAGGGGCTCATTTTTGTTGGCCGGTTTGGGTCTGTTTTAATTGGCCATTGACAACACCCCAGTACAACTGGAGCCTTGTCCGGCTGTACAGCCATAACAATGATCGCCAACAGTGATTGGCATGGCTTCCGGAAACTGTTCCAATAACTGCCGCAAATGCATACTGCGTCCAGACAGCGGCATTCCCAGCATCTGATTGAAATCGCAATCATAAACATAACCTTGCCAGTCCACGCTCAGTAGACTCCGGCACATTACCTGATCGAGATTAGCGGATTGATAAGCCTGCTTCAACAGATTCATATAATCATTGAACTGGCCTTTTGCCAACAATACGGCGCCGAAACGTTGTATCGGCATATTGGTAATGGTGAACAGATGGTTAAATTGCAAACTGAAGTGTTCGTTTAAAAATGTCCGATAGACCTCTTCCAGTTGCATTTGCGGCGGCGGCAAAACGTTACCTTGGGGGTTAAATACCAGATTCAACGTTAATCCACTTCCGGGAAGTCCATATCCTAGTTCATTAAGCTTTTGCAAGGCTTCAATAGAAGCAGAGAAAACTCCTTTACCACGTTGCGTATCAACATTATCTTCCAAATAACAGGGTAAAGAGGCAATCACTTCTACTTGCTGCTGCGCCAAAAAATCTGCGCAGTCTTCATACCCGGGCTCCACTAAAATTGTTGGATTACAACGATCCATAACCTGCAAACCTTGTTGTCTGGCTCGTTGTACCAGCCATCGAAAATCAGGGTTCATTTCCGGTGATCCCCCCGTAACATCAAGTGTTTTAAGTTTATATTTATACGCAAATTGCAATGCGATTTCCATTATTTCCCGCACCATCAATTCGCTTCTTTTGGGTCCGGCATTGACATGGCAATGCATACAACTCAGATTACACAAATATCCCAGATTCATTTGCAGAGTAGTCAATTGTCCACGGTAAATTTTCGGAAAATCACTATCAAGAAGCAAAGGTTTGGCGTCACGCATTGTACGGCTCTGAATCAGATGAAATTAAAGATAAACTATCCAGAAAATCAAGCAACTGCTGTTGTTCCGGTAGCGGATCGGTTAACTCAGACAGGGTTTCGCGCAATAAAACCAAATCCTCCGCTTCATCAACATCGTGCAATAAAGATAAATTCTGAATTTCTCCGACGGCTCTGATTTTGTTTAAAAACTGAGTTCCGGTATCGGTAGTACTGTAAGTCACATCTGTCCAGATGTTTTGCGCTATGTTGCAGTTGCCGCCAATCAGCCAGAAACCACCATCAACACTGGGGCCATATAACAAACGGGGCTGTTGCTCATGAAGCAGCCAGGTGGATGCCGTCAACAGATCAACTGTGGTCATTTGTGGAATATCAGCACCTACCAAAACAACAAAATCATGCTTCTTAAGCAATGTTTCATAGACATATCCCATGCGTTCACCTAAACCACCCTCGCCTTGCCATAAACAGGAAAACTCCTGCCAGTAACAATCATGGTTCACAGCCTCTTGTTCAGCCACCGCATAATAACTGTGAATATCATCAAGGTCACTCACGACTTGCAAGATCGCCGCAACGGTTCGAGCCGAAGCCAAATGAAAGCATTCAGCCGTCTTTTGTCCCAAAGTGGCTGCCAAGCGTGTTTTTACGGGCGAAAAACCCGGTGTTTTTACAAAAACAGCAATAGCACCACTCATCAGCAACACGCAGAACCAGACCCAAGAGACATACTGCTATTAGGAGGAGCGCAATCGAACAACCCAAAATGAGTGGTTTTATCGCCCCACAGTTCAAAATGTTCGGCATAGCGACTGCAAGCCAACATATCGAAAGTATTTCCACAAACACGTAAAGGTTTAGCGGTTTCAAAATGATGGTGATCATCCAGATCAAAAGCATGTGGATGTTCTGCTATCGTACCTTTATAGATAGCCAGCTGACCGAAATCCTCGCAACGATCCTCCAGCGGCATTTTAAAGGCTCTAACCGTCACCGATCTAAAATTAACCATACCGATTTTCGCTTCCACTTCAGGATCTTCCAACAAAACAGGATTTTCTTTGACGATGCGAATATCATGGCATTCCAATTTCTGCATAAGACGACGAAAATCTTCCCAATACAAAGCGCCACCCAGGCATTCTCCCAATAATACCGGTTCCATTTTAAGTGCTTGTGGTATACGCCTGTCGGCATACACATCTGAAAAGTAAAGCTCCCCACCAGGCTTGAGTACGCGAAAAATTTCTGATAACACACGGGGCTTATCCGGTGACAGGTTGACCACACAATTAGAAACGACAACATCAATGGAATGATCGGCGACACCTGCAGAAGCCAGGTCTTCTATCTGCCCTTGCACAAATTCCACATTGGATCGGGCATAACCATACCGCTCAGTATGCCAATCACAATGATGTCTGGCAACGGCGAGCTGTTCTTCGGTCATATCAATACCGATCACGCGCCCTGCTTCGCCCACCAAGCGGGACAACAAAAAACAATCACGTCCGGAACCACAACCAAGATCCAGTACTGTACAACCTTCCAAAACAGGCGGTAAAGGCGATCCACAGCCGTAATAACGTGAAATTACATCCGGGTGTATATCGGTAAGCAATTGACGCAAATGTAAAGGCATGGCATCCAGTGTACAACAAGCACTGGTTTTTAAATCCCGACTGGATTCGAGCACCTGTCCATAATAGTTTTTGACTGATTCATTAACATTAACGGCGGCTTCGTTCATATTAGCTCCAAAAATACAGGGCGCTATCTGCCAAGACAAGCACCTTAATAGAATTTTTTCTGTTTAGATCGTAAACAGCTGTGTTTGCTTACCTATACCAAATTTTACTGTTCAGAATTTGGCCCCCACTAAATGAGCATCGGGCAAATTTCTTTACTTGTTTTATTTGAAATGCAATAAGGCCTTGTTTAATACCTGTGCAATACGTTCACGAGATTGTTGGGAAAGCTTGACAGATTCAGGCAGAAATACCTGCCCTTGTTTACCCGCTTGTAACATCATTTCATGTATTTTCTTAACATCTCTGGCATAACGCCGACACAAACGACACATACCCAGGTGAAGCCAAAGTCCTATTCGCTCACGACGGCTCAAATCCCCGTCCAGTTTTTTTGAAATCAAAAAACTGGCTTCTTTACAGGTTAACATTGTGATAGCCCCTATCAGTCATTCCAATTTATATCTAAACAATGGCGCAGTCGCACCCGGGTTCTCGACAAAATCACCCAAAAATTATTCAATGTTGAAATTGACATCAACTCGCAAATTTCTTCGCCCTTCAAACCTTCCAATTCGCGCAAAACAAACAACTGTGCCATTCGTGGCGGCAAGCGCTCGATACATGTCTGCAAAATTTCAAAAAACTGTTCCTGTTCCAGCGATTTATCAGGCTTGGTGCAGGATGAAAAATTATGCTGCCAATGCCCTTGACCGTCAAAATAGTCTTGTTGCTCATTTCCGGTTAAAAAATCATTAAACGCCTGCGTCTTCTCGCGTGATGTTTTACGAAAATAATCCATGATTTTATGCTTCAGTATACCAATAAGCCAGGTTTGTTCAGTTGCTTGACCGGCATAACTCTCTTTGGATTTTAATGCAGCCAGCAGTGTTTCCTGCAATAAATCCTCTGCAATCTCAGGGTTGCGGACACGCGAAATCCCATAACGGAAAAGAATATCACCATATAACAGTAGCCATTGATCAGGCGGTGACAATTCATGAGTCATCTTTCAACCTTCTTTGTTATTTGAATCATCCAGCTATTTTAAACAAAGAAGAAGTATTGATTTGCTTTAATTTCAGTTCTCTTTCGTTCACCGTTTTCAACCGTAATGGAATTGAAAAATTAAGTACATCCCTGCATTTACCCATTCACGTCCCAATCGTAAGGAATATTTGCTTTAATCATCAATGTCGGCAAATCAGTCCTGTAATGTTGAATAAATGCAGATACCCCACCGGAAACAACAAAATCTTCTTCAAACCAATCAAATATTCTGGAAACCCGAATGACATTTTGCTCTATCTTCAGCCCTTTACCCGCATTAAAAAGAAAACGCCGCACTTGGTCGTTCAGTTGCTCATTAAGCCGTGCTGCAATATAGGGTTCATTTCTAAGATCAGGACAACTCACCGATGCACACACTATTGCCAGATGTATTCGCGGTTCACCCATCGGGCGCAGAATTTTGTGCTCAATTTCACCCAATGTCACTGTCTTACCCGCCAGAATCCCTGCTGGTCTGTCCCATACAGGTCTGAAAAAACTACCCGCATTCTTGATGCTTTCCATAGGCCAATGATCCGCTATAATTTTAAGCGCCAGAATATTATAGGCATTAATGTAAAACGCCAGTTTTTCCTGCTGCCCAGACAAACGTTCCAGATTGAAAGCAGTCAGTTCCTGGTAAGCTTTATCCAGGCTGCCATTGGTTTTAATGGCCTGATAATCCACCAACATCAATGATACGCCATGTTTTATATCTGCTTTAACATGAGTCAATACGGTTTGATAACTTGTCCAGTCAGGTTCATCCGCCGCTACATTCCAGGCTAAAAATAAAAGCGCGATCACCAACAACAAAAATCGTTTATTGAACACATCTTTCTCCAAAAGTCACAGATATAGCTTGGTCGAAATATCGACCAATACCTTACAGCTTTACAACATTTTATATTTTGTTATTTCTCCGTTCATCTACGCCGCCAAGCATGATAATAGCCCACCCAACGCAACATCCCTTGTGGAACATGATTGCGCTTCC
>CAYNIU010000088.1:0-9615 GCA_964397365.1 uncultured Methylomarinum sp.
TGTTTACACAGGGTGTTAATCGTTTGTTTATCTGAATACAGCTTGCTCTGAGTTCTGAATAGCTCTTTCTGAATGCAGTTTCTCTGCTTTTTCACCCATTTTTGTCATAAAAAGGTAATATTGCGCTGATAGAGTTTTATAATTTAATTGGTCGTTAAAAGGTTATTATGCCGAAATTGAATGTTCTGGTCGTTGAGGATGACGACGCCATCAGGGAAATGCTGGTCATGGTGCTTGAGCAATCGGAGTTGCAGGTAAGTGCTGTGGTAAGTGCTGAAGAAGCGTTGCAGGAGTTGGCTGAAAAACTGCCGGACTTGATTTTGCTGGACTGGATGTTGCCGGGAATCAGTGGCGTTGAATTGGCAAGACGACTGAAAAAGGAAGAGGCATATGGTGATTTGCCGATTATCTTGCTGACAGCCAGAGGGGAGGAGGAAGATAAGGTCAGAGGGCTGGAAATAGGCGCTGATGATTATATGACCAAGCCCTTTTCTCCCAAAGAACTGGTTGCGCGGATTAAAGCGGTAATGCGCAGAAGTGCTAAATCCGCAGGATCAAAACAGATTACAATGGGAGACTTGCTTCTTGATACCGAACAGCATCGTTTGACTGTTGCCGGTAAGCCTTTGGATGTCAGCCCTACAGAATTCAAGTTGATGCACTTTTTCATGATGAATCCCGATAAAGTATACAGCCGCACCCAGCTGCTGGATCAGGTGTGGGGTCGTAGTGTTTATATTGAAGAACGGACGGTTGATGTCCATATACGTCGTTTGCGAAAAATATTGGCACAACATGATAGTGAAGATTTGATACAAACAGTTCGCGGTTTTGGGTATCGTTTTTCTATTAGCGGATAAATAATATGGGACGCTGGAGGCGGGAAAGGAATATTGTCATTTTGTTATTACTGATGACAATGACGCTGAGTTTATTTATAGGGCATTTTGTCGGCTTGTTATTGCTGGTTACAATTTATCTGTTAATCAGGCAAACAATACAGGTCAATCAACTGGAGCGCTGGCTGAGTCGGGGAGCCTTTGGCGATAATCTGAAAGCCAAGGGTATCTGGGAAGATATTTATTATCATCTGTACAAGATTAAAAAAAATGAAAAACGCCGTAAAAAGAAACTGAGCAAAATGATTGACCAGTTTCGTAAATCTACTGATGCGCTACCGGATGCCGCGGTGGTTTTAGGTAAGCATGGTGAGATTGAATGGTCCAATAAAGCGGCGCGTAATGTGTTGGGGTTGAAAAAATCTGACAAAGGTCAGCGAATTCCCAATTTGATCAGATCGCCGCAATTTATTCAATATCTCAAGACTAATAAGTATGAGAAGGAAATTTGTATCGCTTCCCCTGCGAATGAAAATATTATTCTAAAGATTGTTGTTGTGCCTTATGGCGCCGGTTTACGTTTATTGATTGCAGAGGATGTCACGCAGCTGAAAAAAATGGAGCGGATGCGTAAAGATTTTGTGGCCAATGTTTCCCATGAATTACGCACACCGTTGACTGTTTTGAAGGGCTATCTTGAAACCTTACAGGGAATGGATGATATTTCGCCAATGTATTCCCGGTCATTTCAGCAGATGTATGCACAAACTGAGCGTATGCAGATTCTGGTAGATGATTTGTTGCTGTTGACGCGCCTGGAAACGAAAGCTAAACATGTTGAATGTGTTGATGTTCCAGAACTGCTTGTCCAGATTTGTCAGGAAGGTAATGTTATGGAAAATTCCAGGGAACGGATCAGTTTATTTGTTGATAGCAATAAAAAGTTACAGGGTGATCCGCATGAACTACATAGCGCCTTTACCAATCTGCTGGTGAATGCTTTGAAATATTCTCCAGAGAATTCGCAGGTTACCGTGCGCTGGAAAGCAACAGACAATGGCGGTGTGTGTCTGGAAGTTGAGGATCGTGGCGAAGGAATAGCTAGTGCTGATATTCCCCGTATCACGGAGCGTTTTTTTCGGGTTGATGTAAAACGCAATCATAAAATTAGCGGTACTGGCTTGGGGCTGGCTATTGTCAAGCATGTGTTGGTCAGGCACGATGCGAAACTGGATATTTCCAGCACATTGGGCAAAGGCAGTTGTTTTCGTTGTTTGTTTCCCGGTAAACGGGTCTGTTGAATTTATAATCCAATACGCTGTTGTACACATTTTTCTTTTTAAGAAAGTTATGATCGAAAAATACTCATTATAAGTCATGTGGGTTATTCCGGAATTTTATAAGCTATTGAAATATAGTGACTTTGTTGTAATGATTGTATTTTATACAATTTAACCAAAATGTAATAAAATCGCGATGTTAGAGATCTATCTAACATTTTATACACAATGTTATCCACAGATCTTGTGGGTAACTGAAGTCAGTCCTTAACTTTATATCGGCCGCTCGCTCTTTTGGAGGTTATACTCAACAGCGGCAGTGTTAAATTGCCCATAGATGCAGTCACCCTGTGCCGTAGTGAAATTGCGGATTCAGGTATAATTATGCGCAGTAGGCCTAACCATAAGCATTGACGGAGTTGATTATGATTTCAGAAGGGGTCGTTGAGTTATCGCGGTGGCAGTTTGCCGTTACCGCTTTATACCATTTTCTATTTGTACCATTAACATTGGGTTTGTCATTTATTTTGGCCATTATGGAATCGACTTATGTGATGACAGGCCGACAGGTATATAAAGATATGACCCAGTTCTGGGGCAAATTATTCGGGATAAATTTTGCTCTGGGTGTGGCGACCGGGTTAACGATGGAATTTCAGTTCGGTATGAACTGGTCCTACTTTTCGCATTATGTCGGGGATATTTTTGGTGCGCCTCTGGCTATTGAAGGATTGATGGCTTTTTTTATGGAATCAACCTTTGTGGGTCTGTTTTTCTTTGGATGGGATCGTTTAACCAAAGGCCAGCACCTTCTGGTTACCTGGCTGGTCGCTTTGGGTACCAATTTATCGGCGTTATGGATTTTAATTGCCAATGGCTGGATGCAAAATCCGGTAGGCGCTGAATTTAATTATGAAACCATGCGTATGGAGGTCAGCAGTTTTGGACAATTGATTTTTAATCCGGCGGCACAGGTTAAATTTGTTCATACAGTTGCGGCCGGGTATACCACAGCGTCTTCATTTGTTCTTGGGATCAGCGCCTACTATATGCTGAAAGGTCGAGATGCTGCATTTTCACAACGTTCTTATACTATTGCGGCGGGTTTTGGTCTGGCGGCGGTATTGTCGGTCATTGTCTTGGGTGATGAAAGCGGTTATACCGATGGTGAAGTACAAAAAGCCAAGCTGGCTGCCATTGAGGCCGAATGGCATACCGAAGAGGCGCCGGCCGCTTTTACAGTTGTCGGCTGGCCTAACCGGGAGACGATGGAAACAGAATATGCATTGAAGATCCCCTGGGTTCTGGGATTAATCGGCACTCGTTCGATAGATACCCCGATCATTGGAATCAGCGATATTCTGGAAAAAAACCGCGTTCATATCCGTAACGGCATGAAAGCCTATGCTTTATTACAGGAATTGAGGGATGATAAACGCGACTCGCAGTTACTGGCGGATTTTGAAAAATACAAAGCGGATCTGGGTTATGGTTTGCTGTTGAAACGCTGGACGGAAGATGTTGTCGATGCTACTGATGAACAGATAGAAATGGCCGTACAATACAGCATTCCTGACGTGGCTCCTCTATTCTGGACTTTTCGTGTGATGGTGGCCTGCGGATTTATTATGCTGGTGATATTTACATTGGCGTTTATTGGCAGTTCAATCCGCAAGTGTCGGCAGGAATGGCTATTAAAAGCCAGTTTGTGGATGATGCCATTGCCGTGGATTGCCGTGGAAACCGGGTGGTTTGTGGCGGAATTTGGCCGCCAACCCTGGGCTATTGCCGAGGTTCTGCCGACTTTTCTGGGAGCATCTTCGTTGACAGAATGGGATTTGATTATCAGTTTATCCGGTTACATTATTGCTTATAGTCTTTTTCTGGTGATTGAAATATTCCTGATGCTCAAATTTATCAAGTTGGGGCCGAGCAGTCTGCATACCGGGCGTTATCATTTTGAAATTGCCGAAGGAGGAAACAATGATTTTTGATTACGAAACTTTAAGAATCATCTGGTGGGCTTTTTTGGGGGCTTTACTGATTGGTTTTGCAATAATGGATGGTTTTGACTTAGGGGTGGCTATGCTGTTGCCCTTTCTGGGGAAAAACGATGATGAGCGGCGGGTGATTATCAATTCTGTCGGGCCAACCTGGGAAGGTAATCAAGTCTGGTTTGTCACCGCGGGTGGCGCTTTGTTTGCTGCCTGGCCGATGGCGTATGCGGTATCCTTTTCCGGGATGTATTTTGCTTTGTTATTGACGTTGTTTGCCTTGTTTTTACGACCTCTGGGCTTTGATTATCGCAGTAAGCTGCCCAGTCTTAAATGGCGTCGAAACTGGGATAAGGCGCTGTTTGTCGGCGGCTGGGTGCCGGCGCTGGTCATGGGGGTCGGTTTTGGTAATTTGCTGGAAGGCGTACCCTTTCATCTGGATAGTGATATGCGTATTTCTTACCTGGGTGATTTTTGGGGGCTTCTCAACCCTTTTGCCCTGCTGGCCGGCGCGATTAGTCTGACTATGTTCCTGATGCATGGAGCGGTGTATTTACAGTTAAGAACGGAAGGCGAGATTTATCAGCGTAGTCAGGCGGTCGTCTGGATAGCGGTTTTGTTGTTACTGGTTTTGTTTGCTTCGGCTGGAGTGTGGATTACGTATTTACAAGGTTATCATATTACTTCAGAAATTTTTCCCAATGGCCCTTCCAATCCACTGGCTAAATTCGTTAAACGTGACGAAGGTTTGTGGCTGGATAATTACAGTCATATCCCGGCCTTATGGAGTATTCCGACAATGGCCTTTGTTTTTGGAGTGGTGACGATGACTTTATCGCGATTCAATCGCCCGGGACTGGCCTTTGTCAGCAGTTCCTTGACTGTGGCGGCCATTATTCTGACAGCGGGTGTTTCAATGTTTCCATTCATTATTCCCTCCAGTATTTCTTTAAACAGCGCCCTGACGGTTTGGGATTCAAGCTCCAGTCCATCAACGCTGCATTTGATGTTCTGGGTGACTGTTATCTTTTTGCCGTTGATTGTTGTCTATACCAGTTGGGTATTTCGGGTATTACGTGGCAAAATTACGGTTGACTATATTCGCGATAACAATCACAAACTGTATTAGGAGATTGTCATGTGGTATTTCAGTTGGATTCTGGGGGTGTTGCTGGCTTGTTCGTTAGGCATTATCAATGTATTGCGACTGGAGGCACAGGAAACCCTGGCTAAAGAAAATGAAATGATTGATCCTCTTACGCAATTATTGGCTCGGGAAAGTATTTTACCCAGACTGAGGGAAAAGGTCGATAACTCGAAACGTAACGGTCTGCCTTTTTCATTATTGTATATCAGCCTCAGAGATTTCAGGCTTAAACATGCTTTACTTGAATACGAAATGGATACCACGTTATTAAAAGTCGTGGAGGTAATGCGGCAGGATATTCGCAAGGGTGTGGATTTGGCCGCAAGAGTCGGAGAGGAAGACTTTTTACTGGCTTTGCCTGGCGCGCCGCTGAACAGGGCGGAGACAATTGCCGCGCAAATTAAAGAAGATCTTTTCCAAAAGGTTAAAACACCGGGAGATGTGCCTGTTGACGCGGCTATCGGTGTCGCTGAATATTCAAAATATGCCGAAGATTTTAATCAGGATCGGTTGATTGGAATGGAAGAAATAGAAGCATTGCTGAATATTGCAATTGGTAGGAGTATGGAAAATACCGGGGCGTAAATACCGAACTAATAAAGAGTAACGTCATTGCTGTTTTGACGTTCTGGTTTTTGCTTTTTATATTCATGGCGGCCCAAAAATTAGGTAGAGAGGTATCTGACCAAGGACGCTTGATGGCGGCGAGAATATCGTCATCAAGCGTCCCTGGTGATGTCATGGATTCAGCTATAATTAAAATTCACTGGAGACATCATCAGCGGTTGAATCTGAAGCTTTTTCTTCATCAGTCTTTTTGGGCTTCAACAACATTTTAGTATCCGGTCCGATGGGTACGGAAAAATCAGTGGTTGCAATAATATTTTGACTGGCAATATCGACAATTCTTAAAGAAATATAGGCATTACGCTTACCTGGAGCAAAACTGCCAACAACCAGAGCTTTTGCGCCAACAGCATTCAACGCCTGTTTGGCTTTGGGGGAAAGGTTCAGAATGCCGGCATCATTTTTAACAAAAAGCTCCGTGGGTAACTCCATTCCCATTACCTGGTAATCGGCGCGATGGAATGCAGAAGAAATCTGATCGGAAATAATTCGGCCAAATGAAAATGTCTGGCTCAGATTATCGACGTTAACTAATGAATTAATAACAACCAAACTGCCTTCAGGCAAGGGTTTTTTTAAATTGACCAGTAAGTTGTCAACAGCGTGATAACTGACTTCAACCAGGTTTTCATCTTCAGGTGTCGTTGCATAATAACGGTTACATCCAGTGGATAGCACTAACATTAAAAGTGATAAATAAAGCATCAGTTTTTTAAGCATTCTGTTCTCCTAAATTATTTGACAGGAATTAGCATTGTGATGACAGTGGCGCATGTTTTGATTGACAGTGAAGGTTACCGTTTTGTCCTGAGAGGCTAATCGCTGTATTTGTTAAGAAAAGTACCATATAGAAAGCCGGGGAACAAATAGATTGTCAAGAAACATGAACTGCAATATTCAATCTGAATCGGTGACTTCACTATGGCACAGGTTTAAGTTAAAAGCACGGGCAAGCCATGAAGACAAGTTAAGTCATGTATTGTTATAGCAGAATATTCAAAATATCACAGTTTTATTATAAAAACAGATGATCTGGCGTTATCTCACCTAGCATTGAATGATTTTATCAGGGCGTACTTTATTCACAGGGTGTGATTATTAAACTGAAAAGTTATTGGCTTGTCCCATTGTATAGAAAGGTGCGGCGAGTATAGACACGTTCCTTGGTCGAATTCCAATCAAAGGAGACAATGCAATGAATAAACATTTACAATTAGTCAGAGAATTCCATGTTGCTTATGCAATTTCTCAGGCTGAATTCGGGCAGCGGAGACATTTGTCCGATATGGAAATTATTACCCGGCAGTCCTTGTTAATGGCAGAAGCCAGTGAGTTGTTTAATGCCTTTAAAAAAGGCGATATGGCCGAGGTGCTGGCCGGGCTGGTTAATCTGGGGTATGCGGCGTTAACGGCTGTTGCCATGCAGGGGGAAAATGTTGCTGAGGAAACAGTTGGCTGGAAACATGATGGATTGATGATTTCATTGATGAGGAGTTTAGCGGACAAAATAAATCAATGTACAAGTGGACAAACAAAGGATTATTCAGCGTTATATTGTCTGTGCGTTCAATTGGCCAGGGACTTTCTCAATGCGGATTTTGACAAGGCTTTTCAGGTTGTGCATGACAGCCGGATAGCGGCGGTGGCAGATCAGTTGTTACATATTTCCAAGCATTTTAAAACACCGGATTTGAGCGATTGTCTGTTTGAATAGCTTTCTTGCCAGGAATTTGGTATGGAATTTAGTAGTAAAATCACAGACTCAGGTTACAGTTAAAATGAGGACAAGGTGAAGGTATGTCAGGTTTTTTTGCGACGATCAACCGGCTTAAATATATTCAGCGCTGGGGTTTGAAGCGCAATTCCATTAAAGAAAATGTGAAAGAACATAGTTTTGACGTTTGTATTATTGCACACTTGCTGTGTGTCATTAAAAACGAATTTTTTGGCGGCTCGATGGATCCTGGTGAAGTGGTCTTAGCGGCGTTGTATCATGATGCCCATGAGAGTATTACCGGCGATTTGGCAACCCCGGTTAAAAGATTTAATCAGGGGATTTTTGACACTTACAAAAATATTGAAGCAGTCGCTTCAAAGGCGTTGATAAATATTCTGCCGGAACAACTCAGGGATGATTTTTTTAATTATGTTACAGAGTCGTGCGATAAACAGGTGATGGAGCTGGTCAAAGCGGCCGATACGATTAGCGCTTATGTTAAATGTGTGGAAGAAATTCAGGCTGGCAATCGGGAGTTTACCGATGCCATGGAAGATATTGATAACCGTTTAAACAGCATAAAATTACCGGAAGTCGATTATTTCAGAGAAAATTTTTTACCGGCTGTGCATTTGACGGTCGATCAGTTGTATGAGGCTAATAATTAAAAACATTCCTAAGGACACCGGCGTAATCAGGCGCTTGTGCTAGAATCCAACTGATTTTTCCAGAATTATTTCTGCATAATAAAAAAGGGGAGTTCAATGCCGGTTGATATTCTACTGACTGTTTTGTTTACAGCGGCAATACAGTCAATTTTTGGCGTGGGTGTGTTGTTGTTTGGCACACCTTTGCTCTTATTGCTGGGTCATGATTTTGTCAATACGCTCAGTGTCCTGCTGCCTATTTCCATCGCTATCAATTTTCTACAGATAATTAAACATTACCGTTTTATAGATACCGATTTCTTTAAAAATGTAGTGATTTATACGGTTCCCTTCATTGTGTTATTCCTGTTTATTGCCACATCATCACGAATCAATATTGGTTTTGTTATCGGCGCTTTTCTGGTTTTTGTGGCGCTGAAAAGTTTTATTCCTGCTGTTGAACGACTATTGGAAACCCTAGTTCGATATCAGAAAGCCTATCTGGCTGTCATGGGATTGATACATGGATTGACTAATCTGGGGGGCGCCTTGTTAACGGCTATTGTACATGGCAAACAGTATGACAAGAATACCACGCGGGTAACGGTTGCAGTCTGTTATGCGACCTTTGCCGTTTTTCAGTTGGCGACTTTACTGGCACTGGGTACTCAGTTTGAATTGACGTATTCGGAAAATGCGACTTTTTTGCAAATTGGCGTTATTGTATTCCTGCTCACTGAAGAAGTGGTCTATAGTGGGATTGATAATAATAAATACAGCAAATTCTTCGCGGCCTTTTTATTGGCTTCGGGGGTGTTGTTGATAACAAAATCTTTATGAGGAAGGCATGATGAAACAAATATTTAACTATTTTCTAATTGGCGTATTGGCATTTATTCCCATCGTGGTGATTTTACAAATTGTATGGTTTGTAAAAGACCGGATTACTGATTTGTTCCAGATGGTTTACGGTTATTCCGATAACTATGCCGTTACTCTGACCCTATTTGTCGTCAGTTTCTCATTATTTGCCTATGTGGGATACAGAGTCAGCCTGGGGCGTTCATCTATTATCGCGGCAATTGATGCCGTCATCCACCGTATCCCATTATTAAATACTATTTACCGGGTAACGAAAAAAGTAGTGAACATGTTTTCCGGTCATGAACAAACACAGGCCAGAGAGGTGGTTTATATTGAATATCCCAAAGAAGGGCTATGGGTGCCGGCTTATGTGACTAATAAAGAGGGAGATCGTTATATTTTGTTCGTGCCGACTTCCCCTAATCCGACTTCCGGTTTTACCGTTATCACCCATGAATCAAATGTGCGTAAATCGGCGATGAATATTGAACAGGCCACCA
>CAYNIU010000089.1:0-9567 GCA_964397365.1 uncultured Methylomarinum sp.
GACAGTCGGGTTCCGGCAGAAATTGTCGTCAATGCCCAGCCGGGTGAGATGTTTATCCACCGGAATATTGCCAATCAGGTTATTGCCACTGATTTTAACTGTTTAAGTGTGTTGCAGTATGCTGTTAATGTGTTACAGGTTAAACATATCGTAGTCTGTGGTCATTATAATTGCGGTGGAATCAAAGCGGCGCTGGGCAAGCAGAACCCCGGCCTGGTCATTACCAACAAATGGCTGATGCATATTAAAAATGTTTACCGTCTGCATCAGCCTGAAATAGACAACTTGGCGACTGAAGAACAGCGAGTCAATAAACTGGTAGAATTAAATATTACTGAACAGGTTCATGCTTTGTCGCATACATCCATTATTCAGGAAGCTTGGGACAAGCAGCATGGCCCGGTACTGCATGGCTGGGTATACAACCTCTCGGACGGATTGCTGAATTCACTGATCAGCTTAACCCCGGGTACTGATATTCCCCCTATCTATCAATATGAACCGGATTTACCGACCGGTCATTAGATAACTACAGGAGACCGTTATGGTTCATAAACATATTGAGTTTTATCTGCAACACATCAAACAGGATATTCCCGCAGGTATTGTTGTCTTTCTAGTGGCGCTACCGCTTTGCCTGGGCATAGCTCTAGCTTCCGGCGCACCCTTATTTTCAGGATTGATTGCCGGCATGGTGGGTGGTATTGTGGTCTCTTGGGCTAGCGCATCCCAACTCAGTGTTTCAGGGCCAGCCGCAGGATTAACGGTTATTGTCTTCACAGCCATAGAACAATTAGGCAGTTACCAGGGTTTTTTAGTCAGCGTGGTTCTGGCGGGTATATTACAACTGATCTTGGGCTACTTTCGCGCCGGTGTTATCAGCGCTTTTTTCCCATCATCAGTGATTAAGGGAATGCTGGCCGCCATCGGCCTTATTCTAATCATCAAACAAATTCCTCATGCAATAGGCTATGACATCAGTTTTGAAGGTGATGAAAGCTACATGCAGGAAACCGCCTCATCCAGTTTTCAGGAACTGCTGTATTCTTTTGAAGGTTTTTCGCAAGGGGCCACATTAATTGCCTCGATGGCATTATTTATTCTGATTATCTGGGAAATACCCTGGATGAAACGCTTTTCCCTGATTCGCCTGTTTCCCGGCGCCTTGGTCGCTGTTGCCTGGGGCATTGGCTTCAACAGTCTGGCGCAACATATCTTCCCTGACTGGGCTGTAAGCGGAAAACATCTGGTAACCTTACCGGTTAGCACTGATTTTGGGCAATTTATAACTCTGTTTACATTACCCGATTTTACTTACCTGAGTCATCCGCAAATTTATATCACTGCGGCGACGCTGGCGATTATTGCCAGTCTGGAGTCTTTGTTATGTCTGGAGGCTGTGGATAAACTTGATCCATTAAAACGTACTGCCCCCACTAACCGGGAATTGAAGGCTCAGGGATTAGGCAATGTCATCAGCGGAATGCTTGGCGGCTTGCCGATAACGACGGTAATTGTCCGCAGTTCGGCCAATATCAATGCCGGTGGCAGAACCCGGGTTTCCAGTTTTATTCACGGTATTTTGTTATTTACCAGTGTCATCTACCTGACGTCGTATCTTAACTTAATACCTTTAGCCTGTCTGGCGGCCATTTTATTACACACCGGCTTTAAACTCGCTAAACCGAAGCTTTTTCTTGATCTTTATCATCAGGGATGGGGGCAATTTTTGCCTTTTCTAGTCACCGTTATTGCAATATTGTTAACAGACTTGTTACAAGGTATTCTCATTGGTATCGCTGTCGGCTTGTTTTTTGTCATTCGCGCTAATTACCATCGTTCTATTACTCTGGAACGGCAGGATGATAATTACTTTTTATCCTTAAATAAAGATGTGTCGTTCCTCAATAAAGTTTTGTTGAGGGATTTGCTGTTACAAATCAACGAAAACAGCCGGTTAATGATTGACGCCACTAAAGCCCAGTTTATAGATCACGATATCATGGAAACATTACAGGACTTTATCAAAACCGCTCCCGATGACAATATTATTGTGGAACTGAAAGGATTGGATTGCCAAATAGGTTAATGTACTCGGTACTTGTCAACAACACTTTCAGAGAATATCATTTTTTCACAGCCATGAAGAGCATGTGTGTAGTAGTTCAGAGCTGATACGGAACCTGGAAAAGAGAGTTACCGATTTTGATAGAAGTACAGACTTTAAACTCAAAACCAAAAGAGGTAACTTTCATAATTTATAGTAATAAAAAATCATCAAACATAAAATCGGTCTGTTAAATCTGGCTGAAGAACCGGATAACATCTCTAAGGCTTGCCAAGTTATGGGACTATCCAAAAGATAGCATTTATCGTATTTCTATCGTGTACAGAGATTGATTTTATAATGTCAAATTAGCTCTTGATTCGTATATGAAGTCTGAACGACTACAAATTATTAAAGGTACTCCTATATATTCTTAATTTCCTCCTGTTACCCTAAGAAGTTTTAGAATCCGCCCACTGTCTTTTCTTTCTAATTTTCTTATAGATACAGGGTCATCCAGATCTGTTTCTATTGAAATAGTATCAAGGTCAACTAAAAAATTGGCTAATGCATTGATAAGGCTTTCTGCAATTTCATTACTGGCGCCATTTCGCTTAAGTTGTTTAATTTTTTCTTCTTTCTCTTTTTCACTCAATTCAAAAGGGTGTTCATCACCTTCTATATAATTATGCTCTACTTCAGTCAAATGTTTAATCCGTTTAAATAAGCCTAAATCAGTATAATCACTTTTAAAAGAAACTAATTTGGTTTTTTTAGCCGCATTCATTATTTTTTCTAATTCACTTTGTCTTTGTCTTGATGCGTTCAAATTAATTACCGATAAAACAGACATTCCCTCAACCCATTGGCTATCAAAAACTTTAAAAAACCGTTTATGTAAATTACTCAGTTCATAACTCAATGACCACTCACCAAGATTATCCACTTGGATTGTATTGAGCCATTCAAACTCCTTATCATCCTGGTCGTACCTTAAATCAACAGTCATATTTACCGGAAGGTTGTAGTAACCCAATATAAATAATGTTGCTAATTTGTTATCCATTAAATTTTTGCTGTCAATTCGTCGCAAACCAGCTTCACTAATATTAAAGTTCTTTACTAATTCTAAAAGGTCTAACTGAATACCTTTAATTGAAAAAGAAAGGTGTTCGAGAATATTATCTTCAAATTTAGCGTCATAAATTTCTACTGCATCAATATTCAAAATAAAGTCTGCCCGGTTAGAAGGTTCAATTTCTATATCAGATAAAGTTAATGTCCCTGTTAAAGGATTAAAACTGATATCCTTATAAGAAACCACATCAAGCTGTTCATACTCATCAAAAAAATCAACCACCTTTTTCTCAGCCTGACTTTGAGCATACCACCAACTGCCAATAGCAAAAAGCACAGCAAAGCCACCAGCAATCATATAGATAAAATTTCTATTTTTTACTAACGTATCAATCGAGAAATTCATTTTATTAGCTCCCTAACATTGCATTGTCATTAGCTTTCCAATCAGGCAAGCCATGTTTTTCTCTGATCATCTCTTCTACATCATTAACTTCATTACAATGATCCTGCATACATTTAATAGCACTATCAACAATAAACTCAGCTTTTGGTACGCCATAATCATCAACATCTTTTACATCGACAAGTTCCATATTGCCTTTCAATATGTACCAGCCTTCTTGGGTGATAAAATTTGAAACCTCTTTGGCCATAAAGTTATAAGGCCATTCAACTTCGGCAGAATCTCCGTTAATATCCTCTATTTTTACCATAATGTTGCCTTTAACCGAGCCATTCGTCAAAACACTCATCGCTGTTAAATTAACGGGGTTATCAAGTCTTTTAATTTCAAAATAATAACTGAGCTTTTGATTAAAGTTACTGGCTTTGAGGCGGTTATATTCAATTTTTGCCTGTAGCCATAATCTTTTCTGCTCACGTTTCATCCTTTCAGCAAGTCGTTTTTCTTCCTTTACACGCTTTAAAACAAAATTTTTCACATAACGAGGTCTATACTGCCATTCACCATTTCTTTGCTTTTGTATGTACTGAATACTCAGTAACTTGTTGCTGTCTGTTTCAGAGATTCCTCTGCGAGCATCAAAAGATATATTCCTGGCCGTTGGGCAGTATTTAACATACAGTTGTGTAACATGATCGACAAGTTGTTTAATTTTCCCCGCATGCATAAACAATTGATCATTTTCAGTTAAAACTGTCATTCGTTGTTGTGCACAATAACCCCAGGTTTCTCCTGAAAATAAAGTCAAATAACCTATATAGTAGATTTTTTGAAACTCATCAGCTTCTAACAAAAAACTGATGTTTTTGGCATCTCTTTTAATAAAAGGCATATCCCATACACGATTTTCTTTGCTATAAGTACGCCCTGTATAATACCCATGAGAAAAATACCCACGGTACTCCCTTAGCATACGTCCATCCGCTGTCAACACATTAACACTGCCTTTACCATGAATAAAACCATCCAGACATTTCACTTCTTTCGTCGAAAGATAAGCAGTATCGGTATCTTCTGGCTTAATTCTATAAGTTCGCAGAAAACGAAAAGCACAACTTTTATCCAAGGTATAAATCACTTTTTCTTTGGCATCGAGTGCCAGTACAAAAGCATCATTATTCAGAGGAGGCGCCCAACCATTGACCGTAAAAGAATTTACAATATTCAATTGTGGTGTTTGCATGCTCTCGACTTCTGCTGCTAATTTCTCATTCTTAGTAGAAAAAACATTCAAAGTTTCATTCGTTTGATTTGCTGCTAATGGGGCAACGACTTTCGTAAGAGATTTCTTTTGCAGCAACCAATTATCAGATAATGCAGTGGTCGCTTTATAAATTGGAATTTCAGGACTACTAACATATCCGCTTACCTCTGCACGTTTAACCATTGGACATTCAGAAAGAATAATGCCCATTAATTTACCTATCAAATTCTGGGCATTGTTTCCCTGGAAAAAATCTGCCTTCTCTGTATCGAGATAAATTTTAATTTCATCTTTACACCAACTATTATTTTTATTTTCAATCAGTACGTTAACACCCATTTTTTTTGAATGAGCAATTTGGTACATCTCGACCGAAAAAGTCTGATTTGATATTAACAATAGAAAAAACAGACTGACTTTTAGACTAAAACCCTTTATTAAAAAATGCTTAATTAGATAATTTCCCATGACCCTTCGCTCCCCTTGCAGGCTGTAAAATTTTTATTTTCTGACACACCATCACCATTATTTAACGCATAGTCTACTGATCTACACTGTGTTTTTGTTACTACGGTATCCACAACAAAATCATTCTCATCCAGATTAAAGCTCCCGGTGTTATCTACCTCATCCAGGTCTTTTGAGCTAACATCATGAATTTCTCCAATTCCATCAAGGTCAATAGATTTTTTCAATCTTGGAACCGGCTGATTTGAAATTTTATGAACTAAAGACTCATATACATAACCTATTGTTTTGTTTCCTTTAGCAACCACAATCCAAGGCGCATCTTTTATACGCCCCATAGCATTAAACTGTTCGTTTGTCTTTAACCCACCCACAATATTAGAATTTGTCGTAGGAGCTGCCCTTAAATTAGCACTTTTGACTGTTGTATAAGTTTCACCTATTAACTCAATATCATCGACTGGTTGTATTTTTTTACTTCTATAAAATTGAATCTCACGATCCTCTATTCGTGTATGTCTAGGAGTAATAACAGCATTGTGACCATTTTCTGGGTTTTTCCAGGTGATTGTTTGACCATCCCTAGCAGACGAGAGTGCTTGAGCTGATGTTTTTTCAACAGCCGCTCTATCTCGTGCATCAAAAAAACGACCTAATTCAGATCCTGCCCAACCACCCAAGGCTGTTCCAGCAACAATAGCAAAAGTTCTACCCGTTCCAGATCCTACTTGACTACCCACCAAACCACCGGCCACAGCACCAAATACTGCGCCTAAACTCTGTCCAGGGTTATTTCGAAGTTGAGAATTTAGTGTTTTACAAGACGTTAAGGTTACGCTAAAAAAAAATACTAAAAAAATTTTATGAACAAAATGCATAGTGAAAACCCTGTTAAAAAGTTAGATTAAGTTTGAGGCAGAGTGTATAGGATCATTTGACTAACAACAAAGCTATGCTGCATTAGTATCATCTATTCCCTCTAAATTCAATAACTATTATTCTAATAATGACACACATCTGCAGCGTAAAGGGTTACAGCGCAAGACAATTAGGGCTTATTCACAGGCTATTCGAGGTATCGGTGATTATTTTGACAATGATCTTGACCGGTTGAGCTTTCCAAAGCTATTGGAAAAGATGAGACGGGTCGGCTGATATTTAGCGGTGTGGCGTTGAATACAAATGACACCATTGGTGGATAACATAATTTACGCGACAGCAAGAAAATTTGATGCTTGATTTGGACTCAAACCGTCGACTTTAAGTCACTCGAAGGTGTCAAGTATTATTCAAAGAATAAAATTACACCCAAAGTCTTTGCGCCACGGAACCAACTTTTCTTCTGCAAGGTTATGAAAGCATGGTCTTTAAGTGCGCCAGGCTGGCTTTGCCGCGTTCTTTGATCACCTCTGGATCCAGCTGTTTTTTATTGGGCCATTCCAGGTCATCTTCCGGCAGTTCGTTCAAAAAACGGCTAGGCAAACATTCTTCCACCTCTCCGTAGCGTTTTCTATGGGTGCAGTAGCTGAAGGTGCAGGTTTTTTGAGCGCGAGTGATGCCAACATAGGCCAGGCGCCGTTCTTCTTCGATATTATCGGTTTCTATACTGTTTTGATGGGGCAGCAGGTTTTCTTCAACACCAATCAGAAAAACATGCGGAAATTCCAGGCCTTTAGCGGCATGTAATGTCATCAGGCTGACCTGGTCACCGGCTTCCTGTTCCTGATTGCGTTCCAGAATATCCATCAGCAGAATTTTACTGATAATGTCTGACAGTGATTTTTCGCCCTGCTCATCTTGTTCGGCAATGCGCTTCAGCCAGTCAATGAGTTCGTAAACATTCTTGATTTTGCGTTCGGCAGCCGCGGGGGTTTTGCTGTTTTCATTGAGCCATTGTTCATAATTGATTTGATGAATGACCTCATTGATAACGGTAAAGGTGTCACCCCGTTCGATTTTATCAGCAGTATCATTGATCCAGTGACAGAATTTTTGCAGACGCTGAATGGCTTTCCCGGACAGTTTTGATTGTAGCCCGAATTCAAAACAAGCGGCAAACAGACTGATGTGCCGTTTATTGGCATAGGCGCCCAGTTTTTCCAGTGTGCTGGGGCCAATTTCACGGCGTGGCGTGTTAATAATACGCAAAAAGGCGGCATCATCATCCTGATTCACAAACAACCGCAGGTAAGCCAGAATATCCTTGATTTCCATATAAGCAAAAAACGAGGTGTTGCCGCTGATAAAATAGGGGACATTATTTTCTCTCAAACCACGCTCAAACAGTCGTGACTGGTGATTGCCCCGGTATAAAATGGCGTAGTCGGAAAATTTTCCACCGTGGCGGAATTTGTGATGAATGATTTCAGAGACAATTTGTTTGGCCTCAGTAATATCATTTTTATGACTCAAGACTCTTAACGGATCACCATATCCCAGATCGCTCCACAATTTTTTTTCAAAGGTATGCGGATTGTTGGCGATCAGCTGATTGGCCACTTTCAGGATGCGTCCGCTGGAGCGGTAATTCTGTTCCAGTTTAATGACTTTGAGACGACTGTAATCTTTCTGCAATTGACTCAGATTTTCCGGTTGGGCGCCACGCCAGGCATAGATGGATTGATCGTCATCGCCGACCACAGTAAAACGTCCCAGATTCCCGGCTAACAAGCGCACTAACTGATACTGGGTGATATTGGTGTCCTGATATTCATCCACCAGCAGATAACGGATACGGTTCTGCCATTTTTCCAGAATTTGTGGAAATTGCTGAAACAACAAAACGGGTAATAAAATCAAGTCATCAAAATCGGCCGCATTATAGGCTTTTAAACTGCGGTTGTAATCGTGATATAAAAGAGCTATGACCTGGGTTTCTTCATCGGCGACGCTAATTGCCTGTTCCGGTGTGATAAAGGCATTTTTCCATTGTCCGATCTGCCAGTTGTAACGATCAACCTCATCAATATCACCCTCTTTCATGCCGTGACTGATCAAACTCCGCAGCAGACTGAGTTTATCCTGCTCATCAAATAAAGTAATGGCGGATTTATAACCCAGGGCTTTGTGTTCTTTACGCAGTATATCCAACCCCAGCGAATGGAAGGTGGAAACACGCAAACCTTTACTTTGGCTATCATCCAGCAACCGGCTGACACGACTTTTCATTTCCCGTGCGGCTTTGTTGGTAAATGTAAGCGCGGCAATATTGCGTGCGGCAATGCCTTGTTGAACCAGATAGGCTATTTTTTCGGTAATGACTCGGGTTTTACCGCTGCCGGCACCAGCCAGCACTAATAATGGACGATCAATGGTTTTAACAGCAGCGTGCTGTTGGGAATTTAATTGCGACATGGATTAAGAGCGATCCAGTTTACGATAGCCGATAGCTTCGCTTAAATGCGAAACCTCAATATTGTCAGAAGCATTCAAATCAGCAATAGTCCGCGCCACTTTCAAAATACGGTGATAGGCCCGATGTGACAAGCCGAATTTTTCCAGCGCCTGTTCCAATAGCTGATGTCCCTGCTCAGACAAAGGACAGAACTTTTTGACTTCAGCTGCTGACAAGCCGGCATTAGCTTTGCCACAACGCACCAAAGCGATATTGCGGGCATTAACCACTCTTTGTTTAATGATAACGCTGTTTTCTTCGCCCTCAGGAGAACCTTTGCGTAAAACGTCCAGTGATACTCTGGGAACTTCCAGATGCATGTCAATACGATCCAATAACGGCCCGGATATTTTTCCCCGGTAACGGGCAACTTGTTCCGAACTGCAGTGACAACGGCCGGACGCATCGCCCAGATAACCGCAGGGACAAGGATTCATAGCGGCAATCAATTGAAATCTGGCTGGAAAATCCGCTTGGCGACTGGCGCGGGAAATGGTAATGTGGCCCGTTTCCAGCGGTTCTCTCAGCACTTCCAGAACTTTGCGGTCAAATTCCGGTAACTCATCCAGAAACAAAGCGCCATTGTGAGCCAACGATATTTCACCCGGTTTAGGGTTACTACCGCCTCCCACTAAAGCAGCCGCTGACGCCGTGTGGTGGGGCGCCCGAAAAGGCGGTTGACGCCAGTTATCAAGTTCCAGTCCACGATCGCTGATAGAGGCAATAGCGGCAGTTTCCTGAGCCTGTTGCTCGGACAATTCCGGCAGGATAGTCGGCAGCCGTGCAGCCAGCATGGATTTCCCGGTTCCGGGAGGCCCCAGCATCAACACATTATGCGCTCCAGCGGCGGCAATTTCAAAAGCCCGTTTGACATGGAATTGACCGTGAACATCGGCAAAGTCCAGTTGTTG
>CAYNIU010000090.1:0-9535 GCA_964397365.1 uncultured Methylomarinum sp.
AAAGAGTCCGCTTTAATCCGAATACTACCGCTGGCAATATACCGGCTTCCTTGCGACCTTGATTCGATAACACCATAACCGGTGATTCTGGAACCTGGGTCTATACCAAGAATTGTGGTCAATTTATTTTTTATAATGTCATGCTAAAAATCTCTCCTGAAAGACAACTACCTCAGGAATTAACCAGGCTATTCATAATCTCAGTACTGATTTCAGCGTTTGAATATACGTCCTGAACATCATCTAAATCTTCCAGACGATCTATCAAACGTAACATTTTTTCTGCTGTACTGGCATCCAGTTCCGTTTGGTTATCAGCTTGCATGGTCACTTCTGAGTTTTCCGGTTCAAATCCGGCAGCAATCATAGCCTCCTTCACAGTCAAATAATCTTCCGCCGCTGTTATCACATCGACAGAACCATCGTCATTAGTGACAATATCTTCGGCGCCGGCATCCATGGCCGCTTCCATGACGGCATCTTCATCAACCGAATCAGGATAACTGATAACCCCCACTTTTTTAAACATATAAGAAACAGAACCATCGGTTCCTAGGTTACCGCCAGCTTTAGAAAATGCATGACGAACCTCGGCCACTGTCCGGTTACGATTGTCCGTCAGACAATTCACCATCACCGCCGTCCCTCCGGGACCATAACCTTCGTAACGAACCTCTTCATAGTTAACGCCATCCACCGCACCTGTCGCCTTTTTGATGGTGTTATCAATGGTATCTTTTTTCATATTGGCGCCCAACGCCTTATCTATTGCCGAACGCAACCCCGGATTATTGGCAGGATCACCGCCACCGGATTTTGCTGCTACGCTTATTTCACGAATCAACTTGGTAAAGATTTTCCCACGCTTGGCATCCTGAGCGCCTTTCCGGTGTTTGATATTAGCCCACTTACTATGTCCTGCCATTATGTTTCTCTAACTCGTTCTTAAAAAAATGCTGGACATGCCATACTTTGCCCAACCCACAGCTTTTCAATTCTAACATTGTGATAAACGCATATCGAATTTTACCTATAACAAAAACTTTAGCACTGCAAGTAGTGAGGTTTCGTTGACAAAATAATCAGCTTGTTCCTTAACGGCATCTCTGACCACAACCCCTCCAAAACCGATCACTGTTGCACCAGCCTGCTGTGCTTCCAAATCCGTTTTACCATCTCCGATCATCGCCAAAAAATCATTACCCTTCATAATCTGTTGACAACAAATCGCTTTACCGCCACTACTTGCCAGGGGTGATTCCCTAGCGAACCCCAGATAATGACCCTGCTCATCAAACTGTATATCCACTGCATGAACCTGTTGTTCAGGTACGCCCAGATAGCTAGCCAGGGGTAAAATGGCCTGCCGCAAGCCGCCGCTGATAATATGCACTTGTTTTTGTTGCTTCACCAGCTCACTAATAGTATCGTGCGCTCCCGGCACAACCGCATCAATATAAAGTTGCGCCAGCCAGTCAATAGCCGCTTGATCCGGCTTAATCAGATGCAGACGCTTGGCATATACATCTTCCAAAGGTAAATCGCCATTCATGGCAAGATCGGTCAGCTTCGCAACCTGATCGAAGATACCCGCCCGTCGGGCCAATTCATCTATCCCTTCAACCCGACTTAAGGTGCTGTCGCAATCAAAACAAACGACATCAAAACTCATAACTGTATTTGTTTAACTGACTGCACTGCCGGAATATCGCAAACCGATTGCACCAGCTTCTCATCCAGTGGATCAGAAATACTGATCACCGCCATAGCCTGCTGTCTGGAATCAGCCATACCCACCTGCATTCTGGAAATGTTGATATTGGATTCGCCCAACACTGAGCTGATCGCAGAAATCACTCCCGGCCGGTCATCGTGACGGGTAATCAACAATGTACCTTCCGGTACGACTTCTATTTCAATCTGATCAATTCTGACCAGACGCGGGTGACACCCCCCTAACAGTGTCCCTTCAAGAGAAATTTCCCGATCATCACAATGCGCAATGATTTTGATTAGCGATAAATAATCCTGAGCTTCCTCAGATTTAGTTTCGACCAGGGATATTCCCTGACGTTTGGCAATATTTTCCACATTCACACTATTGACCGGCGTGGAAAACTGACCCGCAAGAATACCGACCAGAGCTTCCACTGAAATAGGTCGAATTTCCACCTCTGCGGCCCGTCCGAATGTTCCCACTTCCAGTTTTTTGATCGGGGTATCGACCAAACCCACCAGCATTTTGCCCAGGATATTGGCCAATATCATAAACTGGCGAGATTTTTTCAATTCTTCCGCTGATTGTCTAGGCAAATTCAAGGCATTCACCGCCTCGCCAGTTTTCAAATAGGTTGCCACCTGCCGGGCGATTTCAACACTTACAGCCACCTGGGCTTCTTTAGTAGAAGCGCCCAAATGTGGCGTAAACGCTATATTTTCCAATGTCAGTAAAGGTGATTCCCTGGGAGGCTCCTGCTCATACACATCTAACGCGGCTGCAGCAATATCACCGTTTTGCAAAGCATTAAACAAAGCTTGTTCATCAACCAATCCACCACGGGCGCAATTAATCAGCATGGCCGATTTTTTCATCATTGCCAATTGTTCAGCACCAATAATGCCACGGGTTTTTTCGATCATTGGGCAATGCAATGTTAAATAATCGGCCTGCTTAAGCAATTCCTCCAGATTGACAGGTTCAGCTCCGTATTCGGCAAACACCTCAGGGGTCACGAAAGGGTCATAAGCAATCACACGCATTTTCAGGCCGTTACCGCGTTGGGCAACAATGCGTCCAATAGTGCCAAATCCTAGAACAGCCAGTGTTTTATGTGAAATTTCCACCCCCGTCAGTCGAGAACGCTCCCATTTACCCTTTCTGACAGACTGATTGGCTTCCGGCAAATTACGACTTAATGAAAACATATGGGCAATAGCCAGTTCCGCTGTAGTCGTGGCATTGGCATCCGGGGTATTCATTACAATCACCCCTTGTTCAGTTGCCGCCGACACATCAACATTATCCACACCGATTCCGGCGCGACCCACGACTTTAAGGTTTTCACCCGCTTTTAAAACCTTTTCAGTCACCGTGGTTCCACTGCGAATCAATAAGGCATCATAATCTGGAATAATGGCGCACAGTTCATCTTCACTTATGCCGGTTTGAATATGAATTTGAATGTCTTCCTGGTCATTTAAAAAATTAATGCCATCGTCAGCCAGTTTATCGGTAATCAGTATCTTCTTCATGCGTGTATAATTGAAAATTTTAGATAAGCCGCTTATTTTAACAGCTTTGATACTTCACACCATATAATTACCCATGAGTCATCCCTCTCTTTCCCTGTTTTCTGTCACTGCCTGGAAACAACGCCTGGTATTCTGGTTTGGCGCCATTTTCGTCGGTCTTTTAATCGTCACCATGACTATTCTCAGCGAATGGGCCGGCGAAACTTATCGCAATCTGTCCCAACACTATTTCTGGTTCAACTTTGTCATTGCCCCATTGGGTTTAAGTATAACCGCCTGGCTGACTTTCCGTTTTTTCCCGGGTTCAGAGCGTAGCGGTATACCTCAAGTTAAAACTGCGCTGGAAATCACAGGCAATCTGGAACAACGCACAAAACTGTTATCACTAAAAATTGCTATCGGCAAAATACTGCTGCCTATTATGGGATTATTGTCAGGCGCCTCAGTCGGATTTGGTGGTCCGGCAACACATGTCGGCGCCTCGTTTATGGCTTCTTTGGGTAAAACGGTCAAATTTCCACCGCATTATATGGAAAAAGGCCTAATTCTAGCCGGCAGCGCTGCAGGTTTTGCCGCCATGTTCAGCGCACCACTAGCCGGTATTATTTTTGCCATAGAAGAAATGGGGCGCGCCTTGGAAGAAAAAGTCAGTAGCCTGGTTTTGACCGCTATCGTATTTTCTGGCATTACCGCTTATGCCATCCTCAACAGCTATATCTTTTTCAGTGACAAATTCCTGGAAATGCCTTGGGGACAAAGCTGGCTGGCTGTTCCTCTATGTGCAATTGCCGGCGGACTTATGGGTGCTTTGTTCAGTAGAATCATTACCGTCGGTGGCAAATTGATCAACCGCACCGGACTCTCTATTGCCACCATCGCCTTTGTCTCCGGCGGTTTTATTGCCATACTTGGGTTTTACTCACATGGCGATAGTTTCGGCACCGGTTATCAGCAAGCTAAAGCCATATTGACTGGCCAGGGCGATATGGATCCATTGTTTCCTGTTTATAAAATGCTTGCGACCTGCGCCACATTTTTTAGCGGCATTCCCAGCGGAATATTTGTTCCCTCCATTGCCACCGGCGCCGGTATCGGAGTCAATCTGGCCAACTGGTTACCGATTGCTCCGGTATCAGCAATGATTCTGTTATCCATGTCTGCCTATTTTTCCGGGATGCTGCAATCGCCGCTGACTTCGTTTGTTCTGGTTATGGAAATGACCAACAGCAACGAAATTCTGATCCCATTAATGGCAGCCGCTTTTTTAGCTAGCAGCATCTCCAGGCTTATTAATCCAATTCCGTTATATCGCACCCTATGCGATAGTTACATCATGCCTGTCAGTACGCAACAAAAGTCCAAAAATGAAAGCTAAAAACGTCTTGGTTTTCTTGATTCTTACTGCTTTGACCAGCATCATTTTCTGGCGGCCACAAATCATAGCCGATCAACCCGCACCTGATGTTACTTTTAAAACGATCACCAATAAAAATATCAGCTTGAACCATCTGCAAGGTCACCCCGTTATTATCACCTTCTGGGCCAGCGATTGCCCCGCCTGCATTAAGGAGATTCCCCACCTGAAAGCACTCTATCAACAATATCACTCCCACGGATTGGAAATTATTGCTGTTGCCATGTATTACGATCCACCCAGTCACGTTGTAGCGATAAGCAAAACTAGGCAACTACCATACGATATTGCCCTGGATTTGAAAGCAGAACACAGTAAAGCTTTTGGTAATGTCATGCTCACCCCAACAACCTTTTTGATTTCACCAAAAGGAAATATTGTTATGCAAAAACAGGGGATGTTTGACTTAAATAATATGGAACAAAAAATTGAACTCTTGTTACAACGCACAACAAAGGTGCAATCGTTTTGAACGCTTCATCCCATAAAAAATCCGTTTCCTTGTTCTTTGACTATCAAATTCGCCGAAGCCAGCGAGCCCGGAAAACCCGCATCGTCGTTACCGACAAAAAAATCGAAGTGGTTGCGCCATTCAAGGTATCTGAGCAGCTAATCCATGATTTTGTTTACTCACAACAGGACTGGATACATGCCACCCTCAAAAAAATACAGCATCGTGTTGAAAACGCTAAAAGTATGGCGCCATCAAGCTATCATAATGGCGCCGACATACCCTTTAAAGGCCGGCAAATCCAGATGAACATAAAACAGGTCGATTCACAAAAAGTCAGCATCGAATTACGCCAGAATTCCGGTTTTATTATTCATCTTCCAAAACAGAGCAATACTGATTATAACGAACTCATCCGTTCCACATTAACGGACTGGATGAAAAAGCAGGCCCATCAAGATGCAAGCCATTATGTGCATAAACACGCCGATAAATATCAATTATTTCCCCGTTCCATCAACATAAAAACCCAAAAAAGTCGCTGGGGCAGTTGCGGTATTCATAATGATATTTATTTAAACTGGTTATTGATTCTTGCGCCACCAGAAGTAATGGAATATGTTGTTGTACATGAGCTATGCCATATCAGGCACAGAAATCACTCCAGCGATTTTTGGCAATTAGTGGGCAATCATATGGTCAATTATCAACAACACCGTCACTGGTTAAAACAGCATGGACAAAGCTTGATGTTTGGGTTATAGACGCATTCATTTCATAATGATCAAAAAATCAATTTTTTATACCGCTGTTGTGCTATTGATTTTTGGCGGCCAATTTTTTATCAACCGGGGTCTGGCTACCGGAAATCCGCCGCTTATAAAAGAAAACACACTGACAGGTGTTACAGCAATGCCCCTTATTGGCAAAGGGCCGGCTATCATTTATTTTTGGGCGGAATGGTGTGGAATCTGTAAAATGATGCAGGATTCGGTAGAAGTCGTTTTGCAAGATTACCCGGGACTTACGGTCGCGGTCAGATCAGGAGATGCTAAACATCTCAAACAGCATATAGACAAGCAGCGCCTCCACTGGGAGGTCATCAACGATGCTAACGGTAAAATTGCCAATCGTTATGGAGTCAATGGCGTACCCGTAGTATTTTTTATCAATACTGATGGTAAAATCGTGTTCTCTGCTGTCGGCTTTACCAGTGAAACAGGATTAAAGTTCAGGATGTGGCTGGCCGGGCTATTATAATAATTTTATTCTATCTCCAGATAATTGACCGCATACAATCCATTAGACAAGCCCTCAAACAGATCATCCAGACTTTCTTCAATACGAATGCTTGAATACGTATTGATATAACTATACTTATTATTGTCGAAATCTATATCAACAATCGCAACGGCATGATAATTGATATAATCAATCAAAATCATACTGATGCCATCCTGATCGTCAATGATGATGTTTTTCAGCAATGCTTTCGCTTTTTCTACTGAAGTCACCATAATTTCTTTAACCACACCTTCTTTAATACGGTGATATTTTTCTATATCCCAGATATTTTCATTGGCCGCCTTGCTTCGATTCCAAATCAACAATTGTTCAGCATTGGAAAACATTGAAACGACATTCATCGGCACATCATCCCACAAGCCTTCCGGTTTGATGTATTTTCTCCAGATTTTATCAGCCGCTATTTCCAGCATTCTGACATCAACATCCCCCCATGCCGGTAAAGAAACCCCATGTCCGGAAGAATCTGTCAATTGATAATTTTCAATATCCTGCTCAGTGACCAAAACCTGTAATTCCGGTAAATTTGGAAAAGTAATTTGCCATTGCTTTTTATCAGCCCGTTGAAAAAAAGCCGAGTTTATTTTCCTGCGGCCATCCGGGTCATGACCCAACGCAATCAGAGCAGCCAAAAAGAAACAATCTCCGCTATAATTTTGGCTGAAAGCGCCAATTCTGCCATCGGCCTCAGTCAAATCACCGCGATAGAAAAAAACATCCCCAGCAATACAAGGTAAAAAAAAGGTCGTTATCAACAGAAGCGAGAAAACCATGAGAATTGATTGCCCCCATTTGCAACAGAGTAACGCGGAATCAGCCACAGTCAAAACGGTTTTACCGTTGCCAAAATAACGATAACAAACAAAAATACTACCGGTATTTCATTCATCCAACGAAAAAAAACATGCGAATGATGATTACGGTCATTATTGAAGTCCATTAGCCATTTACCACAAAAAATATGGTAAACAACCAATAGCATCAATAACATCAATTTGGCATGTAGCCAACCGGAACGACCGTACATACTCCAAGCGTAGTCACTCAACATCCAGATACCAAAAAGCAAAGTAATAACCATACCGGGAGTCATAATACCGAAATAAAGTTTTCTTTCCATGATTTTAAAACGTTCATGACTGATCCTGTCATCACTCATAGCGTGATAAACGAACAAACGGGGCAGATAAAACAATCCCGCAAACCAGGTCACCATAAAAATCAAGTGTAGCGCTTTTAACCAGAGCATAGTCTTCCCTATATATTGAACAGATTTTAGTCTTATAAACCAACCGGCCACTTTCGTCTATAAAAACATATTCATATTAAAATTCGCAAGATAGTCGCTAAGTGTATAATTCAGACTCTGAAACATCACAGCATTCACATGTCATTTAATCAATTAGAGTTATCAGTCCCCCTATTAAAAGCCATAGCCGAACAAGGTTATGATCAACCGACATCAATCCAGGAACAAGCAATACCTTTGATTTTACAAGGTAGAGATATTCTTGCCGGGGCACAAACCGGAACCGGCAAAACAGCGGGGTTTGCCCTGCCATTATTACAACTCCTGTATAACCAGCCATTACCCAAAAAACCACACCCTATCAGAGCGCTGATTCTGACACCCACCCGAGAGCTGGCCATGCAAGTTTATGAGAGCGTAAAAACCTATGGTAAACATTTACCTTTATTTACCGAGGTAGTCTTTGGCGGGGTCAGTATTCATTCACAAATCAAACGCTTACAATCTGGGGTGGATATTCTTGTCGCTACGCCGGGACGACTGCTGGACTTGTTGTACCAGAAACAAGTTAATTTATCACAAGTGGAATTCTTTGTACTGGACGAAGCGGATCGTATGCTGGATATGGGCTTTATCCGGGACATCCGCAAAGTTATCAAGGCGTTACCTGAATCCCGACAAAACCTGTTGTTTTCTGCGACCTATTCCAAAGAGATTAACAAACTGGCGGAAACATTGTTAAATGATCCAGTGGAAGTTGCCATAGCCAGAAAAAACATAGCTGCCGATACCGTCTCACAAAGCATCTATGCCATCAAAAAGGAATATAAGCGGGAATTGATTTCCTGGTTGATCGGTCACGGTAATTGGCAACAGGTTCTGGTATTTGTCAGAACAAAACATGGCGCCGACCGCTTATGCAAACAACTTATCAATGATGGTATCCGTTGTGCGGCATTGCACGGCAACAAAAGTCAGGGTGCCAGAAACAAAGCGCTTGCAGGGTTTAAAGGAGGCAACTTTACCGCCCTGATCGCAACAGATATAGCCGCCCGGGGGCTGGACATTGACCACTTACCCCATGTCGTTAATTTTGATTTGCCGGCAGTAGCAGAAGACTATGTACATCGCATTGGTCGCACCGGCAGGGCTGGCATGAACGGAGAGGCTATTTCCTTAGTGACTCCTGAAGAAGCACATTTACTGAATGCCATTGAAAAATTATTGAAAAAACAAATTCCCAGGGTGGCTGATACTGGTTACGAGCCCGTTTCTCTTGATATGGGTAAGAAAAAACTCAAAGCCCCTTCAAAACCAACACAAAATCGTAAAAATATTAGCGTTCGTAATGGACACAAAAGCAGGTCAGGATCCGGCAGACGTCGTTCAAGGAATTTACATACAAGATAATTAACCTCAGTTCGGGATAAGCAGAAGAAAAAACTTTTCAACTCAAACAGGCATTTTTAGTCCCTTTAAATGAACAGTAATTCTCTAATATCAGTTGTTTGCGAAAGAAGTGCCTATGGCATGGATACCACATTCAAATCTACATGGGCGTATACACCCAGCATCATGGAGTAAGTGACTGATATCAATAGCATATACACTGAACAGTTACGACTGTAGAAGAGTTCTGAATAACTTGTTTCAATAGTCACATTCAAACTACGGACATTGTCATGATCTTTTCCAACAACAAAATACGCTTGCCCTCGCCATCCGAAGCCTTACCCGGACGCAGCACTCCAATTTGTACACCTGAAAAGCACTTTATCAGCGGCAACCCTATCATTCCGCCTTTCCCCAAAAATTTAAATCAAGCCATGTTTGGCATGGGTTGTTTCTGGGGAGCCGAAAAGAA
>CAYNIU010000091.1:0-9528 GCA_964397365.1 uncultured Methylomarinum sp.
CATTTTTTCCAAAGTTACCCAGGCGCCGAAAAAAACCTGATCACGGTTGGTTGGTTTTTCGGAGACGACAGTTAAAGAAGGCAGTCGTTTTTGTAAATAATGGATACGGCGGTCGATACCGCGGAGTTCTTTTTTTCGATAAACATATTCGGCGTTTTCAGAACGGTCGCCTTCAGCAGCGGCTGCCGCCAATGCAGCCGTCACGCCTTTACGTCTTTCCCATAATTGTTTTAATTCTGTTTCCAGCGTTTGATAGCCTTCTACAGTGATGTAGGGCGAAGATTTTGGGCGGGGCGGTCTCCAGCGGGACATGTTTTTATGGTAAAGAATATATGACAGGTAACAACAACCAAAGTGACTGTATCCATCCATTAATGATGTGTCAATACTATTTTTCAAAACAGTCGAGCAGGCAGGTGGTATCAAATTTGTTCTATTGTCAATTCCATCTATTCCCTTATTCGCGCATAGATCTAATGGTACAATAGCCGCTATTTATGCCGAATACTCGGTAAGGTATCAATCTGAATTGAATAGTCTATGAGTAAACTTAAATGTGCAGTTATTGGAACTGGATATCTGGGCAAATTTCATGCTGAGAAATATGCTTCTTTAGATGATTGTGAATTGGTGGCAGTTGTTGATGTTAATGAAAATACAGCAAAAACAGTGGCCGATCAGTACGGCGCTCAGGCTTTAACTGATTACCGGTCATTGCTTGGCAATGTGGATGCTGTCAGTATTGTTGTGCCAACCAGTCTGCATCATACTGTTTCGCGCGATTTCCTGAATAGTGGAGCCCATGTTCTGGTAGAAAAACCAATCACTGTAACAGTTGCAGAGGCCGATGAGTTAATTGCGATTGCCCATGAAAAAAATGTAATACTTCAGGTGGGGCATCTGGAGCGATTTAATCCGGCAGTCATGGGATTGGAACAAATGGAAGATAAACCGCTGTTCATTGAAGCTCATCGTCTGTCCCCTTTTAATCCAAGAGCCAATGATGTCAGTGTGGTTCTGGACTTAATGATTCATGATATTGATATTATTCTGGCATTGGTAGGCTCTGAAGTTGAACGCATTGATGCCAGCGGCACAGCCGTATTGACCCAGGGAACCGATATTGTCAATGCCCGACTGACATTTAAAAACGGCTGTGTTGCCAATGTGACCGCCAGCCGCATCAGCATGAAGATGGAACGTAAAATGCGCATGTTCCGGCCTTGTTCCTATGTTTCAGTTGATTTTCAGAATCGGATATTGACCCAACATAAAACCGGCGACAAAGAAATGTTCCCCGGTATTCCTGAAATTGAAACGGAAGAGTCGGTATTTAAAAACGGCGATGCCTTACTGGAAGAAATCAAACACTTTGTCAATTGCATTAACACCGGTGAAAATCCGCTGGTTTCCGGGGAAGCCGGCAAAAAAGCGCTGGCAACAGCCATTGAAATCAGCAAACTTTTGAAACACGGATAAAGGATCGCCAATATGATACCCATGGTTAACCTTAAAGCGCAGTATGTCGAAATTAAAGACGAAATAGAGCAGGGTCTGGCAGAAACTATCAGCAGTTGTGCTTTTATATTAGGACCTAATGTTCAGGCTTTTGAAAAAGAAGCAGCACAATATCTGGGTGTTAAACATGCCATCGGTTGTGCTTCCGGTACGGATGCCTTACATTTGGCGTTGCTGGCCGAAGGAATCGGTGAGGGCGATGAAGTGATTACCTCGGCCTTTACGTTTATTGCCACCGCTGAAGCTATTAAATATGTTGGCGCCAAGCCGGTATTTGTCGATATTGACCCACAGACTTTCAATATAACCGCAGAAAACATTGAAAAGGCCATTACTCCGCAAACTGTGGCCGTGATGCCGGTGCATTTATTTGGGCAGCCGGCGGATATGATAAAAATCAAAGCATTATGTGATCAATATGGACTTAAACTAATTGAGGATTGCGCGCAGTCTTTTGGTGCCCGAATTAATGACCAGCAAACGGGGTCTGTTGGCAATGCCGCCGGATTCAGTTTTTTTCCCAGTAAAAATCTTGGCGCCTTTGGCGATGGTGGGCTGGTCACTACTCATTCTGACGAGACAGCGGCCATGGTTAAAAAATTACGTAATCATGGGTCAGATGTTCGTTATTATCATGATGTTATTGGATATAACAGCCGACTGGATGAAATGCAGGCGGTAGTGTTAAGAGCTAAATTAAAACGTATTGATCAGTATAACCAGGCGCGTAGACATGCCGCCCATTTATATTCAGAATTGATGGCTGATTTACCGCTAACGACACCTTATGAAGACGGTATCGGTGAACATGTTTATCATCAATACACGCTATTATGCGATCGTCGCGATGATGTCATTAAGGCATTACAGGATGAGCAAATAGGCTGTGCTGTTTATTATCCGGTGCCACTGCATCAACAAAAGGTATTTAAACAGGAATGTGAAGGACTCTCGCTACCTGTCACTGAATCGGTGGCCGCACAGTGTTTTTCCTTGCCGATTTGTCCGTCTCTGGATGATGAAACAGTCAAAAAAATTGTGACGGTTATTCAGAGCGCATTGGTATAGTACTCAAATGGTAGGGTACGCATTGCGTACCAGAGGTATGCGATGCATACCCTACACAAGCGCTGTTTCAGTTTAGGTTGGTTCATGTGTAGGTGCGAATTTATTCGCACAGTGCGGATAAATCCGTACCTACAACGATGTTTAAGTTGAAAGCCATTAGCCCCAGCCAATTATAGCGTTGGCTTTTTTGTATGTGAGTATTGACGTGACGGCAAACAAACCTCTTACCATTATGTTCAGCGCCGGTGAATCTTCCGGTGACCAACATGCGGCGCAAATGTTTCTGGAGCTTAAAAAGCAATTAGCCGACATTAAAGGGATTGGCATGGGGGCGGCTAAAATGCGCCAGGTGGGTATTGATGTCCGCATTGATTCTTCATCAATTGGCGTTATTGGCGTTATAGAAGTATTGAAACATTATCCTGATATTCGCGCCGCTTTAAAGCAGATGCAAAAGCTGATAACAGCAGAACGACCCGATTTGTTGGTTTGTGTGGATTATAAGGAATTTAATCTTAAACTAGCGAAATATGCCAAGAGTCAGGGCATCAAAGTGTTGTTTTATGTCAGTCCACAGGTTTGGGCCTGGCGACCTGGGCGGGTAAAAACTTACGGCAAGGCTATTGATATGATGGCGGTTATTTTTCCTTTTGAAACAGCTTACTATCAAGCTGAAAATATACCGGTGCGTTATGTGGGGCATCCTTCAGTAGATAAGGTTCAGCCCGTTCGCAGCAAGTCTGAAGATTTTGTCCAATTTGCTTTGAACCGTGATCGTCCGCTAGTCGGATTGTTACCTGGCAGTCGCATGAATGAAATCAAACGCCTGTTGCCTGTCATGCTGGAAGCGGCGGAAAAACTGTCAGAAAAATATACGGATTTACAATTTATATTGCCGCAAGCCGATTCCATCAGCGATGAACTATTGCAGGAATACCTTGAAACCTCAGCTTTAGCCATAAAAGTGATTAAAGGACAGCCTTACAATGTTATTCAATGTTGCGATGCGGTGATGACGGCATCGGGAACGGCATCGTTGGAAGTTGCCTTGTTATCGGTGCCAATGGTTATTGTTTATAAATTATCGACGATAACCTATTGGTTGGGAAAGATGCTGGTGAAAACGCCGTTTATTGGGCTGCCCAATATTGTAGCCGGTAAAGGGATTGTGAAAGAACTGATTCAGCAGCAAGTATCAGCTGAGGCGCTTTTTACAGAAATAGAAAGAATTTTGCTGGATCAGCAATATCGACAACAGATGCTGGATGACTTGGAAAATGTCAGGGAAAAACTGGGACAAGGCGGTGGCTCAAAAAATATGGCGGATTTGGCGATACAGATGCTGAAAAATAAAATATAAGGCGGGACTGTTTTCTCGTTACACCGCCCATTAAGTCAAGAATATACGGGGCAGCTGTAGGTGCGGATAAATCCGCGCCTACATCCTGTGTCACCACTACTTTTTGATATAAAGATCGGTAATCGTGCCGCTAATCATTTCTGCGGCAAAAGCGAAAGTTTCCGATAGTGTCGGGTGAGCGTGAATGGTCAGACCAATGTCTTCGACATCAGCGCCCATTTCTAACGCCAGTACCGCTTCGGCCAGCAATTCACCGGCATTTGGTCCGACAATACCGGCGCCTAAAAGACGCCCGCTGTCCTTGTCACACAGCACTTTGGTGGCGCCTTCGTGACGCCCCAGGCTCAATGAACGACCACTGGCAGCCCAAGGGAAGACACCACGGTCATATTCAATACCTTGTTCTTTGGCCTGATTTTCTGTCAGTCCCATCCAGGCCACTTCAGGATCAGTGTAAGCCACAGAAGGTATCGTCAGGGCATCAAAACCGGCCTTCAGGCCACTGATCACTTCAGCGGCAATTTTACCTTCATGGCAGGCTTTATGTGCCAGCATCGGATTGCCGACAATATCGCCGATAGCAAAAATATGACTGACATTGGTGCGTTGTTGCTTGTCCACGGCGATAAAGCCCGCCTCATCAACATGAACACCGGCTTTGTCGGCATCAATGTTGTGACCGTTTGGTTGGCGGCCAACGGCAACCAGCACCTTGTCAAAGACTTCGGATTCAGGCGCCTTATCCCCTTCAAAGCTGACTTTTAAACCGTCATCAGTGGGTTCGATTGAACTCACTCGGGTTTTAAGCCAGATATTGTCATATTGTTTTTTGATGCGTCTGTGTAGAGGCGTCACCAGATCTTTGTCGCAACCAGGAATAATCTGATCCATCAGTTCTACAACGCTGATTTTGGAACCCAGGGCGTGATACACCGTGGCCATTTCCAGACCAATGATACCGCCGCCGACAATTAGCAGTTTTTCAGGAATGTCATGCAACGCCAGCGCATCGGTGGAATCCATTAAACGCGGGTCTTCATTAGGGAATACCGGGATTTGGGTGGGATGTGAACCGGCAGCAATAATGGCGTTTTCAAAAGTGACGCTTTGGAGGCCGGATTCACTGTGTACTTCCAGGGTATTGGCCGAGGTGAATTGTCCCACGCCCTGTAATTGGGTGATTTTACGTTGTTTGACCAGACCGGCCAGCCCTTTGGTCAGTGATTGAGTGACGCTTTCTTTCCATGAGCGGATTTTGTCCAGATCCAGTTTGGGCTTGTTAAAACTGACGCCGTGCGCTTTAAAGGCATCGGCTTCATGAATAACCTGGGCAATATGCAGCAAGGCTTTGGAGGGTATGCAGCCCACGTTCAGGCAGACACCGCCAAGTACCGGGTATTTTTCCACCAATACCACCTTTTTGCCAAGGTCGGCGGCGCGAAATGCAGCGGTATAACCACCGGGGCCTCCACCTAGTACCAGAACTTCCGCATTGATTGTTGATTCAGCAGACATATGCTTTCTCCCTTTACCCTAAAGTATTAGGCGACGGATATCGCCCAGATAAGATTTAACAGCTTCCATAAATCGAGCGCCTTCCGCGCCATCAATCACACGGTGATCATAGGTCAGATCCAGAGGCAGCATCAATTTCGGTTCAAAGCTTTCACCATTCCAGACGGGCTGCATTTTCGCCCTGGTTACCCCCAGAATGGCGACTTCAGGCGCATTGACAATAGGCGTGAAGGCGGTTCCACCAATGCCCCCCAGACTGGAAACAGTCATGCAGCCGCCTTGCATATCCGCAGGCATCAATTTGCCTTTTCTGGCCAGTGCGCTTTTTTCAGATAACTCCTGAGACAGTTGGAAAATGCCTTTTTTATCAACGTCCCGTAATACCGGAACCACCAGACCATTAGGCGTATCGACGGCAATGCCGATGTTGAAATAACGCTTGAAGATGAGTTTTTCACCATCAGCCGATAAAGAACTGTTGAAAGACGGATACTGCTTCATTGCCGCAACCAGCGCCTTGGTAATGAAGACTAGGGCTGTGAGTCTGATGTCGTTGTTTTTATCGGCATTAGTGGCTTTGCGGAATGCTTCCAGTTCACTGATATCCACTTCGTCATGATAAGTGACCATCGGCAGATTCAACCAGACACGACTCATGTTCTGACCGGTCAGGCGCTTGATTTTAGTCAATGGTTGTTCTTCCACCTCGCCAAATGGACTGAAATCAACAGCCGGAATTGCTGGAATACCGGCGCCGCCTTGAACGCCGCCAGAAGTCATGGCCTGTTTGACAAAGCGTTTGACATCTTCTTTAAGAATGCGTCCTTTGCGGCCACTGCCATTGTGAATCTGATTGATGTCAACACCCAGTTCACGGGCAAATAATCTGACGCTCGGGGTGGCGTGGGCATGACCGCCGTCGCTGACAGGCTCTGAGGCGGTCGCTACCGGGACGGGTTCATTCGGCAGTTCAGATATGCTGGGTATAACCGGTTCCGCTTTGATTTCAGCGGCGCCAGATTCCGTTATCTCAGGTTCGCTGGTGGCTTCCGGCTCTTTAGTCGCCACGTCAACTTTATCAGCCGACAGGGTGGCAATCAGCGTACCTTCATTCACCTTATCGCCCACCTTGATGTGAACCTGTTCCACCTTGCCGGCGGCGCTGGACGGTAAATCCATCGTTGCCTTGTCGGTTTCCAGCACTGCAACGGTTTGTTCAACTTCAATATTGTCACCGGGCTGAATCAGCACTTCAATAATGTCAATATCGGCGACATTACCAAGGTCAGGGACTTTTATTTCAAATGATGCCATGTAAATTCCTTCCGTTATCTTAACCAGGGCGCTACGGCTTCGGGGTCAATGTTGTATTTTGCTATCGCAGTATCGACATCAGCGGCTTCAAATTCACCTTTTTGTACCAGACTGTGCAGAGCGGCGACGGTAATGTGATAACGGTCTACCTCGAAGAAACTGCGCAGATTCTCGCGGGTGTCTGAGCGACCAAAGCCATCGGTACCCAATACAGTATAAGACGCGTTAATATAAGGGCTAATCTGTTCCGCAAAGTTACGCATGTAATCGGAGGCGGCAATTACCGGGCCTTTAGCCTTCTCCAAACAGGCGCTGACATGCGGTTGACGTGGTTTTTCAGTGGGGTGGAGGCGGTTCCAGCGATCACAACTCTGGCCGTTGCGGGCCAGTTCGGTAAAGCTTGGACAGCTCCATAAATCGGCTTCCACTTTCCAGTCTTCGCGCAACAGTTTGGCCGCCGCAATGACTTCGATAAAAATAGTCCCCGAACCCAGTAACTGAACGCGTGGTTTGCCGCGGCCGGCGGCGCCTTTTTTAAACGGATACATCCCCTTGAGAATATCGGCAGCAACACCTTCAGGCATGGCCGGATGTTCGTAATTCTCATTCATCAGGGTGATGTAATAAAAAATATCTTCCTGCTCAACATACATGCGTTGCAGGCCATCGTGAATAATCACGGCCAGTTCGTAAGCAAATGTCGGGTCGTAGCTGAAACAGTTGGGTACGGTTGCCGACATCAGATGGCTGTGGCCGTCCTCGTGTTGCAAACCTTCGCCATTCAAGGTAGTGCGACCTGCCGTACCACCCAGCAGAAACCCTCGGGTGCGCTGGTCGGCGGCCGCCCAGATCAGATCGCCGACACGCTGGAAGCCAAACATGGAATAGTAGATAAAAAACGGAATCATCGGTACATTATGAGTGGAATAGGATGTGCCTGCTGCAATCCAGTCACACAGGCCGCCAGCCTCATTAATACCTTCCTGCAAGACCTGACCGTGTTTATCTTCTTTATAAAACAACAATTGTTCGGCGTCTTGAGGCGTGTAAAGCTGCCCCACCTGAGACCAGATACCCAATTGCCTGAATAAACCTTCCATACCGAAAGTGCGTGATTCATCCGGTACAATGGGGACAATGCGCTTGCCAATCTGTTTGTCTTTAAGCAGCTGATTTAAAATACGCACAAAAGCCATGGTTGTGGAAATTTCGTGACCTTCACCCGGGCCGTTAAGCATGGCTTTAAAGGTTTCCAGTGGCGGAATTGCCAGCGATTCTGATTTAGTGCGGCGCGCCGGCAGGTATCCACCCAGTTCAGTACGACGGTCATGCATATATTTCAGTTCTTTTGAATCTTCTGGCAGACGGATATAGGGGAGGTCATGCAGTTCATCATCACTCACCGGCAACTGATAACGGTCACGGATATTTCTGATGGATTCCATACTCATTTTTTTCTGCTGGTGACTGGTGTTCTGCGCCTGTCCTGAAGCGCCCATACCATACCCTTTGATGGTTTTGGCCAGAATAACTGTCGGCTGGCCTTTGTGGCTGGCGGCGGCGTGATAAGCGGCAAATACCTTAAAAGGGTCATGACCGCCACGGTTCAGTTGCCAGATGTCCCGGTCAGAATAATCGGCAACCAGCGCTTGCAATGCCGGGGTGTTGAAGAATTTTTCACGCACATAAGCGCCGTCTTTGGATTTAAAGGTCTGATAATCGCCGTCCACGCATTCCATCATGCGTTTGGCAATCAGGCCGTCTTTGTCACGAGCCAGAAGCGCATCCCAGCGACGCCCCCAGATGACCTTGATGACATTCCAGCCGGCGCCGCGGAAATTACTTTCCAGTTCCTGAATGATTTTACCGTTACCGCGTACCGGGCCATCCAGACGTTGCAGATTACAGTTAATCACGAAAATCAGATTGTCGAGTTTTTCCCGGCCGGCCATATCAATGGCGCCCAGGGTTTCCGGTTCATCACATTCACCGTCGCCCAGAAAGGCCCAGACTTTACGTTTTTCAGTATTGGCAAGACCGCGATCCTGCATATAACGCATAAAACGAGCCTGATAAATAGACATAATAGGCCCAAGCCCCATGGACACCGTTGGAAATTGCCAGAAATCAGGCATTAACCAGGGGTGTGGATAGGAAGATAAACCATTGCCGCCCACTTCCTGACGGAAATTATCCATTTGTTCTTCACTTAAACGTCCCAGCAAGAAGGCATGAGCATAAGTTCCGGGAGCGGAATGTCCCTGACTGAAAATCAAATCGCCGCCATGATCGCCGGAAGGCGCATGCCAGAAATGATTCTGACCGACCTCGTATAAAGTGATTGCAGAAGCAAAACTGGCGATATGGCCGCCTACGTTAGTGCGTTTATTGGCTCTTAATACCATCATCATGGCATTCCAGCGAACATATGAGCGAATTTTGCGTTCAATATCAGTTAAGCCGGGATATTTGGGTTGTTGTGAAACCGGAATAGTATTGACATAAGGGGTGTTGGCGCTGAAAGGTATATCCGTACCCGCACTACGGGCGGCAGTGACCAGAGTTTCGATCAGAAAAGCGGCGCGATCACTGCCCTCTTGTTCAATAACTGACTGCAGGGCTTCGACCCATTCACGGGTTTCTTCCGGGTCGATATCCATTTTACCGATGATGTCGGCGTTTAAACTTTTATTCATCACAAATGCCTAGTGAAAATCAGTGGGTGTGTTGATTTAATCGTGCAATTGTAACTG
>CAYNIU010000092.1:0-9462 GCA_964397365.1 uncultured Methylomarinum sp.
TTGGTATCTACCGGGTTAACTGATATGGCTTTAACCTCTACCAGGACATCTTGTTGGGTTGGTCTAGGTATTGGTATTTCAAAATCTAATAAGGTTTTTGATTGCTGATAAGCGACTGCTTTCATGATAACTTTTTCGGCGATAATTTACGTTGTTCTATGTTTTGCGTTGTCTGCAGTAACGTTTAACCAATCTTGTTTCATATCTTCCGTACGTATTCCTAAGGTAAATATGCCGGATAGATACTGAAATTGTAACGACTCAGCGTAATTAATTGAACGAAAATCGTTTAATATCGGTTTCTTGTGGAAGAAGAGCGGGTGGCATGGAGGCCACATTCAAGCCGACATGAAGGTATTTACCGCGTCTTCTGGAGTAAGTGACTAAGATTAAATGCATCTATACGCTGAGTCGTTACAAAATCAAGCCTTTTTATTGATTAGGCATACCGGGTGCAGTAATTGAAAGAACCTCTGTTGGGCCATGATTGCCATTTAATAACACGACTTGACCTTTTGACATTTCCTTAATCCATTGATCCCTTAATGAATTATTTATGGCGTCTTTAGCTGTAGATATGCTGTTGTTGACAGTGCTTTTCATAGCTTTACCAATGGCACCTCCGACATTGAAAAAGGGTCTAACAAGCCTATAGGAAATATTCGAAACCGTATTGATGACAGGGGCAAAAATTTTTCCAATACCATTTAAACTTAAATGAATCGAATTAAAGGGCGTTTCCAAGCTAGTGAGTTCAAGTGTTTGCAGTTGTGGAATTAGTTTATTAGTGTCAGGATCACGTACTAGAGCGAGACTGATAGCAAATTTTCCATGAGGTTGCAGTCCAACAATCGCTAGACTGCCACTTACGCTTAATTTTAATTTACCTACCCAGGCACTTGTAGTGGCCTTACCATAAAGAGCCTTAGAACTTAGAGAAATAGAGCCATTTCCGCCAAAATTATCACCACTTGTTGTAAAGTCTGTAACTTCAATTGTGTTGATTTGTGTCGATGCGAGTCCTTTAAGAGTAGAAACATCAGCTGAAGCACCTGTATGTGCTATACATTTTTTGAATATAGGAATCCTCGCTGTACATTTATTGGTATACGCATGTATTGTTCCATTGAAATCCAGAGGATCGAGACGGTTATCTGCTTTACCAAAGAGGCTTAGTTCGGATGTCGTAAAAAAATCATAAAGGTGCTCATTTAAAATAGGAAGCAGTAACTGAATGGCTTGGTTGGTAATATCTGAATAGCTGTAAGTTAGGTCATACTTTTTTGAAAGTTCATTGGAGCTAGCTGATATGTCAGCAACATACTGATTTATAAGTAGTTCTTTTTCTTTGTTGCTCTCGCTCTTTATGCTGTTGCCAATATTATCCGAGGAATTATTGTCTAAAAGCAATGAAAAAGAGTTGGCATGGGAACAGACCTGGCTGTCTTCCTCTTCAGCAGAAACAAATTTAAATGTATTATCAGTTTGTTTCAATCTAACATCAAAATATTTACCATGATTAATGTTGCCTGGGGCATTAATAGCAACACAGGGTAAATCAAGTATTCCTGTTTCCATGTTTATTCGGGGGCCACCTGAAATCTCATCTGCCATTAGTTGATTTGAAGATAAAATTGCTAAAGTTAAAATAGATAATAAAATTTTTTTCATAATTATTCCCATTGTTTTGGACGTTAATGGCATGTCTGTCTGAAAAACCATCAAAATAATAGTAGACCTATAGACTGAAAAATCTAGGGCAGAATAATTAGTGATTCAAGTGATATTAAAATTTTTGTTTGGTTAAATACACTAAAAGTAGTTATATTACTATGTCTGCTACCAGGAGAATCGAATGTTAAATAAAAATGATCCCGCACCTTTTTTCAGGTCTTATAATCAAGATAATCAATTAGTCGATTTAAATGATTATCTGGGGAATAAGAATGTTGTTCTGTATTTTTATCCTAAGGACGATACTCCGGGGTGCACGATAGAGGCCAATGATTTTACCGCGATGGCAAAAGAATTTGATGATTTGGATACGGTTGTTGTTGGTGTCAGTAAAGATACTTGCGTCAGTCATCGTGAGTTTATTAGCAAATATGGCTTGAATGTAGAGTTATTAGCCGATACTTCCGGGGCGTTATGTGAAAGTTATGGTGTTTGGCAGGAAGTAGAAAAAGAGGGTGTTAAAAAGATGAAAATTGTGCGATCGACTTTTATCATCAATAAGGATGGCGTTCTGGAAGAAGTACTATATGGCGTCAACCATGAAGGACATGCCCAGGAAATACTGGAAAAGATAAAAGCCTTAGCTGCTGCTCAGGCATAATTATCACTCTATTTGGTGGGATGGTATATTCTGATAAATCTAAAAGAGTAAGGGTGTGCCGATTATTCAATCAATTTAAAAAAATCTTTCGGAGCGCCACAAACCGGACAGGCCCAGTCATCGGGAATATCCACCCATCGTGTCCCTGGCGCTATGCCGCTGTCGGGATCGCCTTTTTCTTCATCATATAAGTGTTCACATTCCAGGCAGCGGTATTTTTTAAATTCAGACATATTGAGTTGAGTCTCCAGGAAACAATGTTTAGGCAATTTTAATACGTTGGCCTGTGACTGCCGATGCTAAAGCAGCTACGATAGTTCGACAATTGTCTTTGGCATCATTTAGTGTTAGTGCTGTGGCTTTATTATTGAGAACGCAATCGCTGAAATGCTCAATTTCCAGACAGAAATGATTGGCTGACGGTAATTTTTCCTCACATTGCTGGCCTGTCTCTGTCCACCACGAAATTAGTGGGCTTTCACCGTGAGGCGCTAACCAGACATTGTGGCATTTTAAACCACCTCGGGTGCCGATAATTTCATATTCGGCGCGGCGGGCTCGTTCAAAACTGAAATCGAAATGGGCAAATCGGCCATTGCCAAAATCCAGCACGCCACTGTTGCTGATATCCGCACCACTTTCCACATATTTTGCCATGGCTGTTACAAAAACAGGTGGATGATCAAAAAACGTGCGGATGGTATGAATGGCGTAGCAACCAATATCCCACATGGCGCCACCACCATTGGCAACATCTCTGTCCAGGCGATAAAGCCGCGCCGGTTGCATCATAAAAGAAAAACAGCTGCGAACCGTGCGAATTTCACCGATAATGCCCGAATCAATCAGTTCTTTAATACGAGTCAGCTGAGGGTGAAAACGGTACATAAAGCCTTCCATCACTTTGACATTTTGTTTGTTGGCGGCCGCTTCAATGGCCTCAATATCGGCAACAGTGAGTGCCATTGGTTTTTCGCATAAAACGTGTTTACCGTGTTCAATGGCGCGTAAAACCCACTCGGCATGTTCCTGATTGGCCATAGGGCAATAAACCGCCTGAATATCCGGGTCTTTTAATAGCAGTTCCGGGTTATTATCATAAGTTTTAACCCCTTGTTGATAAGGAGCATATTGCCGTAGCGTTTCGTCGGCCGCTCCGGGACGACGACTGGCTATAGCAATCAGCTTACTATTGGACGCTTCACCGATAGCCGGCAATAAGCGTTGGTTAATGCGTGCTGCACCAAGAACGCCCCAGCGCAGTTTGCTTGTTTCGGACATAAATTCACCTTGATTAGAAGAGCGAGTACAGCACCATTTTTGAATTGAAGGAAAAGTCCACATAGCCGATAGGTCTAAGGGATGTCACTCAGCAAAGGAAAATGGAGCCGTATTAGTTTTCTGATTATAATGCCTTTGCCGTAGTTTGTAAGGATAACAGATATTGGTTTACCCTGCGGAACACAAAGGAACTTATGTTTTTTCCTGGATGAGTGTGTTTATTTCTTTGAGTTTTGGGGTTTCAATTCCGGCTTCCCGAGCATACGCTAATATGCGTTGTAATCGAGCCGGCGCGCTGCGACCCAGACAGTTTCTATCCGGGCAGTCCTCAATACCTTCCGCCATACCGCTGATTAGCTTGTTTGACGGTAAATTTTCGGTCGTTAACCATTCCAGAATACTGATAATCTCGGTGGCCACATTTCGGGCCAGTGTCTGATGCTGATGCCATAAATCTCCAACGGTACCATTGCAGTATAGACCGCAAATATTAACTGTCAGAATATATAAGGATTTACGTAGCAGTTCGTATAATAAGGTTTCTTCATCTTTCACTAATCGCGTGGGAATTTTTATTGCCTTTAATGCCTGAGAGAGTAATTTGGCATGAGGGCCGTAGACCGGTGTATAAAGAATGTTGGTCAAAGCCATAGCGGGTTTTTTCTCAAACCAGACTACGGCAATTGTTGGGTTGGTCAGGTTATGGCGTTGCCAGTCGCGGGGGAGCAGTTCATTTTGTAATAACCCGACTTTGTCTCGCCATTCGTTAGGCAGGTGTTTCAGTACTGAGTGTAACTCATGTTCTGGCGTCGTTATGAGAACCAGGGACGGCTCAGGAATTTGTTGACAGACATCAGTCATTTTCATTTGCCGGGTTACTGGGTAAACAGGGTAGCCGCAACGTAAAAAACCACGTGCAAATTCACCGCCTAATTCTCCGATACCAATTATAACAATGGGAGCTTTCATAAGGTTTGTTCAAATCAATGTTTTGCTGTTACTCCAGTCATTGACTTGGAGATTACTGTTTTTTTCTCGCTAATGTCAAAATAAAATCGGTCTCTATTTCAAGTTCACTAGCGCATTGGATATTGTTTTGGATTGCATTTGTTACTCGCCATGCAAATGGCGTCATTTGTAACAAAGCCATACGCTGTTCTTGATTAGGGTGTATTTTATAATGGATTCGCTGGTTTTTAAGTTGTTCAAAATTATTTGGCAGGGATATTTCAATATTATGTTCTTTGGTTTCTTTATAGATAAATTCTTTTAATTGCCATAAATGTCGGGGGCCAGGTGTCACTAATAATAAAAGTCCGTTGGTTTTTAGTAATCGTTTGATTTCGGCATCATTTGATGGGGCATAAACTCTCAACAACAAGTCAAAATAACTATCTGCATAAGGCATACGTTTACTGCTGGCAACGATAAAACGAGCATTGGGTTGTTTCTTGGCGGCTGCCAGAATAGCATTTTTGGCAATATCTATGCCGTGTAAGTCTAGGTTGCTTGATTGACAATGTGTTTCGATCTGGCGGCAGTAATAGCCTTCACCACAACCCATATCCAGAATATGCAGTGTTGTTTTTTCAGGTCTGTAATCATCAATCAATGTTGCAATGGCTTGGGCTAAAGGATGATAGAAACCGCTTTCAAGAAAATGTCGCCGGGAGCGCATCATGGCTCGACTGTCACCAGGTTTTCTAGACTTTTTATGTTGGACTGGCAACAGATTTAAATAGCCTTCCTTTGCCATATCAAATTGATGTTTGTTGTTGCAGTAATAACCTTGGGATGGCCGATGTTTCTTAAGGGGAGACTGACAGATGGGGCAAATAAAAGGCATGGTTAAATGGATTTAAGTTTAATGCCAGCCACCATATTGTTTTGTTGGATCACCGCGAAAACCCGTAGTTGTTTTATTGGCATCAGGAACGCCAACGGTGCTGTCCGCAGCTAATACCATATTAGTATGAGTATAGCCACCGAGCGCTTTGGCTTTTTTAGCAATTAATGTAGTGAGTTCATTGATGTCATAATTTGTCATGGATGAATAGATGACAACTGAAATCAGCTTGTCTTTAGCGGCGACATTATTCTTATCTGGAAAAAAAGATAAGGTAAGGGGTAATACAGTGCCAGCGGGTATTTTTATTACGTAATGATTGTCATTTTTTAGCTCGCTTGTTGCCACTATTTTGCCAGTACTATCAGTAGCCTTGATTTCGCCTGATTTTATAGGACCTTTTTTATTGCTGACTTGCCCTTTAAGAGTCGTTTCTGAGGTGAATTTTTGGACTTTTTGCTGAATGGAAAAGTTTTTTACGCTGTTTTTCTCGCTACTATCACAGCCGTTTAAAAGTAACCCTGGAAGAAACATGGCTGGCAGTATGAATACAGATGTAATATTCCTTATGAAAGGTAAGGGATTGATAGTCATTGTTTTTCTCTCTTTATGATAGTATTGATACATAGTTTTATAATAATACTATTATGCTTTTTAAGCTACAGTGTAGTCATTACAAGTTTAATAAAGGCCGGATGTTAATACGTAGTCGCTGTAAGCTGAGGTGAACGCCTGGCTTGAAGTGTAAATGTCACGGGGCCATCGTTAATCAGTGAGATTTGCATATCAGCACCAAAACGCCCAAACTCTGATAACGGATAGAGAATTCTGGCTCGCTGTTGAAAATAGTCGAACAATTCCTGGCCTTTTTCCGGTGATGCTGCGGAAGTGAAGCTGGGGCGATTGCCTTTTTGGGTATTGGCGGCTAGAGTAAATTGCGGAACAATCAGCAATCCTCCATTAATATCACGCAGACTGAGGTTCATTTTAGCGTTTGCATCGGCGAAAATCCGATAGTTCAAGATACGTTCCAATAGACGGTCGGCCTGTTGTTCGCCGTCTTCTTTTTCGACAGCAACCAGAGCCACGATGCCTTGGTTAATATTGCTGATGTCAATGCCTTCAACAGTTACTTTGGCTTGTAAAACACGCTGGATAATTGTGATCATGATTAATATTTGATAGTTTTCAAACAGACAGAACAGTGAACACTTTACAGATAGTCTATTATTGCTTAACCACCGGGTTGATATGGAAAATGCTGGAATGATGAAATTTTTTTTGCTAATCGTTGTTTTTGTTGTTGATTCAAGTGCATTTTGTGCCGAAGTTTTTCAGTGGCTTGATAATCAGGGTCGGCGACATTATTCGGATCAACCGCATCATAACGCAGAAATTTTAACAATTAATCCGGGATATAGTTACCAAAAAGTCAGGAAAGTTTATGATGGCGACACTGTATTGTTGATGAATGGCCAGAAAGTACGTTTTTTAGGTATCAATACACCTGAAGTGGCGCACCGAAACGAAAAGGCGCAAGTGGGCGGGGAAGAAGCTAAAAAGTGGTTGCAAAAAAAGTTAAAAAATACAAAAGTACGTCTTGAACGGGATGTTGAGAAAAAAGATAAGTATGGGCGGCTATTGGCGTATGTATTCACCGAGGATGGCATACATTTGAATCTTGAGTTGGTTAAAAAAGGTTTGGCAACAGCTAATATCTATCCGCCTAATTTAAAATATGTTGATGCATTTTTAGCGGCACAGGAGAAAGCTGAAAATGCCCGGCGCGGTTTGTGGGCTTATAGGCAATACAGCAGTCAGCCATTTACCCGGCTACAGAATGGAAATTTGCAGGGTTGGAAAAGAGTAACCGGGGTGATTAAAAAAATTAAATATACCCGGAAAAATATTTATTTGCAGTTTTCCGATAATTTTGCCATCAAAATAAACAGGCGGACTAAGTATTTATTCCCTGATTTAGAACAATATCGCGGAAAAAAAGTTGAGGTGCGTGGCTGGCTGCATAAATCCAAAGGTAGAATTACCATGTTGGTCAGGCATCCGGGGAATATCGTTGATAGACGGTAGACGAAAAGGGAGGTGTTTTGTTTTGCCTCCCTTTTTCGCACAGAGAGCAGTGTGTTATTTGTCAGTTCTTTGGTAGACAACTCGACGGTTTTGCGCCATACCTTCCTCGGTATTATTTGAAGCGACAGGTTTTGATTCACCAAAGCCAACCGTTGTCAGGCGTGAAGCATTAATTCCATGAGCAATCAGTTCATTTTTGACGGCTGCTGCCCGACGCTCGGATAATGACTGGTTATAAGCTTCTGAACCTCGGCTGTCGGTATGACCTTGAATTTCAATCGTCAGACTGGGGTTTAATTTCAGAACCTTAACGGCATTAGTGAACATCGGGTGATATTTTGATTTGATTACTGCGCTGTCGGTATCAAAGAGCACGCCGTGGAATGCCCAGCAACCGTGTTTATCAACAGTTGCTCCTTTGGGGGTATCAGGACACCTGTCTTTAGCATCAATAACACCATCACCGTCACTGTCTTTTACAGAAGGGAAGACGGTTCCCCCTTTAAAAAATACCTGTTCGACAAAATTGGCCATACCTTGGCTTGATGAAATGGCGGCGGCGGTTGTGTAAAAACCGCATTGTCCGGCGTTAGCCAGTTGATTGAGAACGAATTGGCCGTCTTTTTCTTTTTCATTGCCAACCCAGACGGTATAAACGCAAAGTTTATCGCCATATTGGGCTTTTAATTTCTGAACGGCAGGAATCGGAGATGAATCGTAACTATGTCCATCACTTAACAAAATTAGAGCGATATTGCCGGAAGCGGCAGAAAGGTCATTGGCTGCTGCACTAAAGGCACTGGCAGCCGGAGTCCCGCCACTGGAACACTTCAGGCTGTTTAAAGCGTTGATGAATGATGTTGAAGAATAAGTTTGAACGGCCTGGTTTAATTGTGTAAAACGCCATGAAAGACAAGCCCCAAAGCCGAAACTGCGTAAACCGGAAGCGAGTGAGATATCGGGAATTGTTTGGTTCATTCGTTTGAGTAATTCTTTTTCGACCGAAAATTTTGTCGCACCAGGTTGATCGGTAAAGCCTGAGCCCTGGTAGGCGTCACTCATTGAAGAAGATGAATCATTGATGACGTAGAAACTGTTGGTTTTTTGTAGCAGAGCACCTGATTTGATTTTAGTGTTCAAGTTTTTGGCTTGAAAGGCTGGAAAATGATTCACCGCTTGGGTTGCACAGCCGGATAAAGCTGTACCGCTTATGGCGGCAGCCAGTAATGTTATTGTCTTCATTCAAATCTCCTTCCTTTATTATCGGCTAAAAGCGATACTTTTACGCTACCTGCGAAGTGTAGCTTATTTGATTATTTTTTAATAGCACATTCACCTTTGAGCTATAGCATGAAATAATAGCACTCGTTATATAAATAAATGAATATGAGGTTAACGATGTATAGAATGCTGAAATTGTTTTTGTTGTCTTTAATGATAACGTTTTCTGTTGCTGTGTTTGCAGGAAGTCAGGAAGAAATTCAGCAGTTAGCTGAGCAGGGGAGTGCCCAGGCGCAGGCAAAGTTGGCATCAATGTATTTATTGGGGTGGCAAGGATTTGAGCAAAATAATAAGAAAGCCGCTGAATGGATGAAAAAAGCCGCCGAACAGGGGATTGTTGAGGCGCAAGTGGTTATGGGTGCGTTGTATGATAGAGGGTTGGGAGTTCCTGGCGATAAAAAAAGCGCTGATAAATGGTATGAAAAAGCCGCCACACAAGGACATGGGACTTCTTTGGCAATTTTAGGCCGAAATGCTGCGGCCAAAGGAAGTGTTAAGTTCAGTTACCAGGGAATGCGTTTAAATGCCGCCCGCTCCATACCCAGAGAATATGCCAAAAGATTTTTAATGAAGAAGTAATCAGGATGAGTATAAAAACACGTTTTGCCCCGAGTCCAACGGGTTATTTACA
>CAYNIU010000093.1:0-9347 GCA_964397365.1 uncultured Methylomarinum sp.
ATACCGGCCTGTCACGCCGGGGGTCGCGGGTTCGAGTCCCGTCCGCTCCGCCATTAAGCCGGGTTATTGCTGCCGATAAAAAAACAGTTAACAGCCAGCTGTTCCCGGGTTTTCTCCATCAATGCTTTTATACCGAATTGTTCTGTGGCATTGTGTCCACCGGCCAGCATATGTACGCCGTGTTCCTGGCTGTCATGCCAGTCGTGTTCACTGATTTCCCCGGTAATAAAAGCATCCAGATTTTCCTTATAAGCGGTTTGCCATTCTTTGTTTGCGCCTCCGGTAATAATGCCGATAGTTTTAATGAGCTGATTTTTATCGGGTGTGGCCAGAATGACAGCATGGTTCAGGAGTTGTTCCAGCTTTATCATTAAGGCTTCAGCAGAGATTGGTGTTTGCAAGCGCCCTTTAATACCGGTTGGGCAACCTTTATAATCTCCAAATGGTTGTTGATCAAAACAATTCAGCCGTTTTCCCAGGGAGGCGGCATTACCTACTTCCGGGTGACCATCCAAAGGCAAATGATAGCTGAATAAATTGATTTCATTTTGAATTAACGGAATAATCCGTTTGGCAAACGCTCCTGTCAATGGTCGTACACCGTGAAAAAACCAGAATAAGCCGTGATGTACCACCAAGGCATCGGCATTTTCTGTAACAGCCTGGTTGATTGAATTGCGAGTTGCGGAAACGGCAAAGGCGATTTTGTCAATTTGCTTGGCACCTTCTATTTGTAGTCCGTTGGGGGCGTAATCACTGTATGTTTCAGGTTTCAGCAAGGTATTGTAATATTCGGACAGGTGTTGACGTGAAATCATTTTGTTGTTTAAAAAGTCAAATAAATTTAAATACTTTGCCCAGAGTGTAGTTGTTTTTTTTTGGTTTTGTCGGTTAGGAGGCTATCAAAACGGAATTACTCATAATTTGACATTCTCTGTTAATACAGCAGCATGTTTATACTGACGAGTAAGAGTACAATATTGAGCTGATGTTTCAACAGCTTTTAGGGTATGTCATTCGTCAAAAGGAAATGGATGCGGTACTAATGGACTTTTTTTCTTTGACTGGTGAACGGTTTCAAATGAATTTTTCTCCTGATAAACACCAAAAAACCGGGTCGTGGGCAGGGCGTAAAGAATTGCTGGCCTGGGCATTATTTGATTTTGCCAATTCAGGCTATACCACAGTGGTGGTGACAACTATTTTTAGTGCTTATTTTGTTGCCGTTATTGCGGCTGATACGAAAACGATTGCTCCGGGTATGCCGACGCTATTATGGTCTGTAGCCATAGGGTTGGCTAATTTTGTAGTAATGATTGCCGGGCCTGTTGTCGGTGCAATAGCTGATTACCGGGCCAGTAAAAAGTTATTTTTATTAATTTCCAGTGTCGGTTGTATCACGGCAACAGCTCTATTAGCGCTGGTCGAACCTGGCGAGGTGTTGTGGGCAATGGTGCTGGTTACCGGTTCTTCAGTTATGTTTGCGCTTGGTGAAAATCTGATTGCTGCGTTTTTGCCGGAATTAGTGGGTAAAGAAAATATAGGTCGGATGTCAGGCTATGGTTGGAGTATCGGTTATTTTGGTGGATTGCTGACTTTGAGTATTTGCCTGGGGTATATTCACTGGGGACGACAGCAAGGTATGACTGATAATGATATTATTCCAGGAACATTGCTGATTACTGCCGTTATATTTGCCTTGGCAGCAAGCCCGACGTTCATGTGGTTACAGGAACGCACATCGATAAACCCTGAGAAAAAAAATCTTTCTTATTGGCGTATTAGCTTTATTCGCTTACAGCATACTTTTAAGCAGGCCATGCATTTTCAGGATTTATTTCATTTTCTGTTGGCATTAGCTGTTTATCAATCAGGAGTCAGCACTGTTGTAGTTCTGGCGGCTATTTATGCACAACAAGTGATAGGCTTTGGTCAGCAAGAACTGATTATATTGATTATGGTTGTTAATGTGACCGCAGCTGCAGGTGCGTTGATTTGCGGCCATTTACAGGATAAGGTGGGATCTATACCAACTCTGATTGTAACGCTGATGTTGTGGATTGTTGCAATTTTTGTAGCCTTTGCAGCCACTTTGCCGGTTTATATGTGGATTGCGGGAAATATTATTGGCGTTGCAATGGGCGCTAGCCAATCTGTAGGTCGGGCGTTGGTGAGTAAGTTTACACCGGTGGACAGGGCGGGAGAATTTCTTGGTTTGTGGGGAGTGGTTAATCGTTTGTCTGCGATTGTCGGGCCAGTAACTTATGGAGTGGTCAATTTATTGACTGAGGGTAATCAACGGTTGGCTTTGTTATCTACAGCGCTGTTTTTTTTGTTGGGATTGTTGCTGTTATCAAGGGTTAATGAAAAACGGGGGAAGTTGGCTGCTTTGAATGTTTAAGGGAAAAGGACAATCTTTGTTATAGAATACGCACACATTTTATGGATTCAGGTAGTAGACAATCGTTATTTTGCTTTAGATTGCCGTCGGCCTGATAAACGCTGAGGAGATAATTACAGCTTGACGATAAGAGGATTAATTCCTATAATTGCAAAGATATATTAAAGCTTTAGCTGACTAAAACTTACCGTATTTTGTTCAGACCCCTTTGTAGGGGTTTTTTATTTTATGGTCAAAGAGAAATGCTAAAGATTAGTGAGTTGTTTATGGAAGAGCCTTAGGCTCTTTTTTTTTGTGTGAAAAAAGGTGGTGAAATAATGAAGCAGGCTCCTGAACATTTGGTGAATTTGATTGAACCAATTGTTGAAGGTCTTGGTTACGAATGCGTCGGTATCGAATATAACCCGCATCCACAGCATGGCATATTAAGGATTTATATCGACAATGAAGACGGCGTTTTGGTGGATGATTGTTCAAAAGTCAGTCATCAGCTAAGCGGCATGCTGGATGTGGAAGATCCTATTCAGGATAACTATCAGTTGGAAGTTTCATCACCTGGTGCTGACCGACCATTTTTTAAATTAAGTCAGTTTCAGCAGTTTATTGGCAGCACCATTACTGTTAATTTGTTTACGCCGGTTAATAAGCAAAGAAAAATTACCGGGCAGATAAGAAAAGTTGAGAACGATGTTGTTGTTCTTGAAGATGACAGACAGATTTTTGATGTTCCATTCAAAGCTATGAGTAAGGCGCGATTAGTACCTGAATTTATATTCAATAAAGGAGTAGGCAGTGGCAAATAAAGAAATTTTATTGGTGGCAGATGTTTTTGCCAATGAAAAGGAAATTGATAAAGAAATTATTTTTCAGGCGATTGAGTCGGCGTTGGAAGCTGCTGCAGTTAAACGACATGCCAATCAGATCAAAGTACGAGTAGCGATTAATCGGGAAACAGGTGATTACGATACTTTCCGTCGTTGGGAGGTGGTTGATGCCAATGATGACATTGATGGTGATGTGGAATTTCCAGAGTATCAGGTTTTGTTGGAGGTCGCGCGTCTGGATGATCCTGATGTAGAAGTAGGTGACTATGTTGAAGAACAAATTGAATCTGTTGCTTTTTGCCGGATTGCCGCGCAAACGGCTAAACAGGTTATTATCCAGAAAGTCAGGGAAGCCGAACGCAAAAAAATTGTAGAAGCTTATCAAGCCAGGGTTGGTGAATTGGTTACCGGGGTTGTCAAAAGGCTGGAAAAAGGGAGTGTGTACCTTGATTTAGGAGGTAATGTTGAGGCTTATATCTCCAGAGAGGATATGATTCCACGGGAGTCAATCAGAATTGGAGACCGGGTCAGAGGCTATTTGAAAGCCGTGCGGTCTGAGTCGCGGGGACCGCAATTATTTGTTAGCAGAACTGCGCCGGAATTACTGATAGCCTTGTTTCGTCTGGAAGTTCCCGAAGTGGGAGAAGGGGTGATTGAGGTTCTCGCGGCTGCGAGAGATCCTGGGTCGCGTGCGAAAATTGCCGTAAAGAGTAATGATCCACGGCTGGATCCGGTTGGCGCTTGCGTCGGTATGCGTGGTTCCCGTGTTCAGGCGGTATCAAACGAGCTGGCTGGGGAGCGGGTGGATATTATTTTATGGAATGAAAATGATGCCCAGTATGTTATTAATGCGATGTCACCGGCTGAGATTCAATCTATCGTCGTAGACGAGGACAAGCATAGTATGGACGTGGCTGTGGTCTCGGATAGTCTCTCTCAGGCAATTGGCCGGGGGGGGCAAAATGTACGATTGGCAACCGAATTAACTGGCTGGGAACTCAACGTGATGGATGCTGATGCAGCAGAGCAGCAACAGGGTGAAGCTGCTGCGAAGATTATACAGGAATTTATTCAGCAGTTGGATGTTGATGAGGAAATTGCCACTATTCTGGTGGAAGTGGGATTAACTAATATTGAAGAAATAGCTTATATTCCGGCAGATGAAATGTTGGCTATTGAAGGCTTTGACGAAGAGTTGGTGGAGGCACTGAGAAATCGGGCAAAAGATGCTTTATTGATTAATGCAATTGCTTCGGAAGAAAAAATTGAAATTTCCAAGCCGGCTCAGGATTTGCTTGAAATGGAAGGAATGGATGATGAGCTGGCGCATGAGATGGCGGCTAAAGGGATAATTACCATGGATGATCTGGCAGAGCAGTCGATTGATGATATTCTTGAATTTACAGGAATGGATGAAGAAAAAGCTGCGAAATTGATTATGAAAGCACGCGAACCATGGTTTGTGGATGAGCAGGGTGAATAGGCAGGGGGAAGTATGAGCGAAAAAACAGTACGAGAATTAGCCAAGGTTATTGGAATACCTCTGGAGCAGTTTTTAGAACAATTGAAAGAAGCAGGATTATCTACACATTCACCTGAAGACATTGTCAGTGAAGATGAAAAAGTAAAATTACTTGCACATTTGCGGAAACGGCATGGTAAATCAGAAGGTAGTGAGGCTGAGGCGCCGAAAAGAATCACCTTAAAGCGTCGGAAGGTGACTGAATTAAAACAATCTTCAGTACCTGGTTCGACGACAAAAACAGTTAGTGTTGAAGTGCGTAAGAAAAAAACTTATATCAAACGCAGTGAAACAGCCAGTGTCGATGAAAATAAGGATTCGTTGATGGCAAAGAAAGCACTGGAAGAACAGCGCAAACAAATTGCAGCGGAACAAGAACCCCGTCAGCAGCAGGCGGCTAAATTACAAAAACTTGCTGAAGAAATACAACAGCAAAAGGAAATGGAAGCTGTACACAAAGAGAAAGAACTGGAGGCTGTTGAAGATGTAAAAAGCAAGCAGGAACAGTCTGAAACTGAAGTCACTGTTGGGTCTGTAACGGAAAGAGAAAAAGTGCCAGCTGATGACTTTAAACCGGCTGACGTTAAAAAAGTTGAGAAGGAAGCAGGTAAAGAAGAATCTGTATCTGTTGTGGCTGAGGTGGAAAAGCCACAAAAAGAGCAGCTATCAGAATCAGGGTTATCTGCCGAGGAACAGGAAAAGATAAGACTGGAAGAAGAGAAAAAATTACGGGTGGAAGCTTCTGTTCAAAGAATGGCTGAAAAGGTCAGAAAGCAAGCTGAAGCTAAAAAACAAAAAACTTTACATAAGAAAAAACAGGAAGCTCGGGTTGGTCGCACTGCGGCGACAACAACTAAGGCTAAAACGACTGATGCGGCTCCCGCTGGTCGTAAAGCAAAAGGTAAAAAAGGCAGGCAGCGTAGAGAAAAGGCTGAAGTGGAATTGTCGGTGAATGTTAAACATCAGTTTGAAAAACCGGTAGCGCCGGTAGTTAAGGATATATTGATTCCAGAAAATATTATCGTTTCCGATCTGGCTCAGAAAATGAGCGTGAAGGCGGCTGAAGTGATTAAGCACTTGATGAAGCTGGGTATGATGGCCACAATCAACCAAAGCATTGATCAGGAAACAGCGGTTATTCTGGTTGAAGAAATGGGGCATAAGGCGATTATGCAAAGTGAAGACGACCTTGAGCAGGAAATGCTGGCAGAGGTGCAAAGTAGCAGTGATGAGCGTGAACTATTACCCAGAGCGCCTATTGTAACTATTATGGGTCATGTCGATCATGGTAAAACTTCTTTGCTTGATTATATTCGTAAAACCCGGGTTGCCGCCGGTGAAGCCGGGGGGATTACTCAGCATATTGGTGCTTATCAGGTGAAAACTGATCATGGCTCGGTTACTTTTCTGGATACACCGGGACATGCCGCCTTTACAGCTATGCGTGCACGCGGTGCTGAATTGACAGATATTGTCATTGTGGTTGTGGCCGCTGATGATGGCGTTATGCCGCAAACCAAAGAAGCGATTGAACATGCTCGTGCAGCTGATGTGCCTCTGATTATTGCTATGAACAAGATTGATAAGCCAGAGGCTAATCCTGATAAAGTCATGCAGGAATTGGCAGGTATTGATGTGGTGCCTGAAGAGTGGGGCGGTGATGTGCAATTCCTGAAAGTTTCTGCAAAAACAGGAGAAGGGGTCAACGATTTAATTGAAGCGTTAATTTTACAAGCAGAAATCCTTGAACTGAAGGCGCCTGAGGAGGGCGTTGCTTCCGGTATCTGTATTGAGTCAAGATTGGATAGAGGTCGTGGAGCGGTAGCAACAATACTGGTTCAAAAAGGTACTTTGAATAAGGGTGAAATTGTACTGTGTGGACATGAATATGGTCGTGTACGAGCAATGTTTGATGAGAATGGTAAATCTGTGAAACAGGCCGGACCTTGTGTGCCTGTGGAAATTTTAGGTTTGTCGGGTACGCCGGATGCCGGAGATGAATTCCTGGTGGTGCAAAACGAGCGTGTGGCCAGAGAGTTGGCCGAACATCGCGAAGACCGTAAGAAAAGCAGTCAGCATGCGGCTCAGGCGGCATCTAAACTGGATGAAGTATTTTCCAGAATGTCAGCAGGTGAGACTGCATCGGTTAATCTGGTTATTAAGACAGATGTTCAGGGTAGTTTAGAGGCGCTTCGTGAATCATTGGTCAAGTTGTCGACAGACGAAGTCCAAGTTAAATGTGTCTACGGCGGTGTCGGTGGAATAAATGAAGGTGATGCCAATCTGGCGTTGGCGTCAGGAGCGATTCTGATTGGTTTTAATGTTCGTGCCGATGCAACAGCGCGTAAATTGATCGAGGAAAAAGAGATTGATTTGCATTATTACAGCGTTATTTATGACGCCATTGATGAAGTCAAGCGGGCAATCAATGGTATGTTGGCGCCTGAAATCCAGGAAAATATTGTCGGATTGGCAGAAGTTCGGGATGTATTTCGTTCGCCAAAATTTGGCGCAATTGCCGGATGTATGGTCATTGAAGGATTTGTTAAGCGTAATTTACCTATTCGGGTATTGCGGGATAATGTCGTCATTTATGAAGGACAGCTGGAGTCATTAAGACGATTTAAAGATGATGCCAATGAGGTCAAGATGGGGATGGAATGCGGTATTGGCGTAAAAAATTATAATGATGTCAAGGTGGGCGATCAGATCGAGGTGTTTGAGCGTGTTGAAGTGAAACGGGAAATATAAAACCGATGGCAAAAGAATTTGGGCGTAATGAGCGGGTTTCCTCGCAAATGCAGAAGGAATTGGCGCTTGTTTTGCAGAGAGATGTTGATGATCCGCGGCTGGGTTTTGTGACCGTCAATGAAGTGACTCTGTCAAAAGATCTGGCGGTGGCCAAGGTTTATGTGACGGTGCTTAATACAGATGAGACAGGCAAGAAGCATAATATAGACGTGTTGAATGAATTGGCTCCGGTTATCAGGCATGATGTCGCCAAGAGAATGCGTTTGAGGCATATTTCAGAACTGCGCTTTTATTACGATAACTCATTTGATACGGGAATGCGTGTGGCCGAATTACTCAGTGAAAAGGAGGACAGGGAATAGTGTATGGCCAAACGTAAATCCGGGTGCGATATTCACGGTATTTTGTTGTTGGACAAGCGTCTAGGGGTCTCTTCGAATAAAGCTTTGCAGGAAGTGCGTCGTCTGTTTAATGCCAATAAAGCCGGCCACACTGGGAGTCTTGATCCTCTGGCGACCGGGTTGTTGCCGGTGTGTTTTGGCGAGGCGACCAAGGTATCCGCAATGATGCTAGATGATAACAAGCGCTATCAGGTTGTTATTCAATTAGGCGTAAAGACTGATACTGGAGATGCGGAAGGTAATGTGATTGATGAAAAACCGGTGCCTGAGTTGTCAACTAATCAAATAAGGCATTGTCTGCAGCATTTTACCGGTGAAATTGAGCAGGTTCCACCGATGTATTCGGCCTTGAAGCATCAGGGTAAGAAGCTTTATGAATTGGCTCGGGAAGGTAAGACAGTAATAAGAAAGGCACGAAAAATCACAATTTTTGAATTACATTTGTTAGAACAAGATGAAGATTTTTTGACACTTGATGTTTATTGTTCAAAAGGGACTTATATTCGCGTGTTAGCTGAAGATATAGGCGAATATTTGCACTGTTGTGCGACAGTTAAGGCGTTGCGCAGGACTGTTTCTGGACAATTTTCGATTGTTCAGGCATTCACCTTGACCCAGTTGCAGGCATTGGATAAATCGGCTTTAGAGGATACTCTTATTGATGTTGATAAACCCCTGGAAATGATGCCGGCAGTTCGTGTGTCTTGCGAACAGGCTGATTGTATCAGGCAGGGACAGCAATTGTATCTGAATGGGTCAGTTCCGGGAATGGTAAGAATGTATTGTGGGCAGGTTTTTTTAGGTTTGGGAGAAATGCTATTGGATGGTAAACTAGCGCCAAAAAAACTGTTTCATTTGAATAGTGAGTCTGTTTGATGGTTGTCAAACAGCCAAAAACACAGGTTTCTGCACCCTATTGTGGAAATCTTGTATGAGTGGTTATCAAAAGATAACTTTAATTTTTAGTTTAATCGATAGGGATTAAAAAATGCCGTTTACAGCAGAACAAAAAAAAGCAGTCATTGAAGAATACCGTTTGTCAGAAACCGATACCGGTTCTCCAGAAGTTCAGATTGCCTTATTAACAGCGCATATCACCCATTTAACGCCACATTTTGCAGCGCATAAAAAAGACAATCATTCCCGTAGGGGGTTGTTGCGCATGGTAAATCAGCGACGTAAGCTTTTGGATTACCTTAAAAAGAAAGAAGTGTCGCGTTATCGTTCATTAATTGAGCGTTTAGGGTTGCGTAAATAAAAACCACTTGGAAACGGCACGCTGGCTGGTGCCGTTTCTGTTTTGCAACAGATGAAAGAATAGAGTTGCCAGATACAAATGATGTGTCGATGTACTCAATGTTCAATCATTGGGTAAAGAAGTAAGAATATCCTCAAATAACCTTTAACACAAAGGAACCTTATAGTGAATCCTATCAGGAAAGAATTTC
>CAYNIU010000094.1:0-9128 GCA_964397365.1 uncultured Methylomarinum sp.
TCTATCAAGATCCCTGGCAGGAAGACCCGGGGTGTTATTTGCATGACGATGAAATGACCGGTTTTGTGGTTTGAACTTTCGTTTTAGTAATGACTGTTTATTAAGGAAAAAAATAATGTTAAGGCTGATTTTATTGTTAGTTGCTATTGCGGCAGTGAATAATGTGCGAGCCGATATTGATTTGGCGGAGACAGTGGAGAAAGTAAAGCCGAGTATCGTGGCAATTGGCACTTATATGCCAAAGCGTTCACCACGAGCGGTGTTCCGGGGAACCGGGTTTGTGATTGGCGATGGTAGTCTGGTTGTGACTAATGCACATGTTTTGCCGACTTCATTACAAACTGAAAACAGGGAAAGAATTGCGGTATTTATAAAAAAAAATGGCAAAGATCGGCTATACTCTGTTCATAAACTGGCTGTTGACAAGGATCATGATATTGCTTTGTTAAAACTTGAAGGAGAACGCTTATCTCCTCTTGTGCTGGATAAGTCCAGTAAGGTTCGGGAAGGGCAGTTATATGCTTTTACCGGTTATCCAATAGGTATGGTTTTGGGGTTGTATCCGGTAACTCATCGAGGAATCATTTCAGCGATTAGTCCGATTGTGATACCCATGATTAAATCCAGACAGTTAAATGCTGAATTGTTCAGGCGATTGCGACATCCCTATAAAGTCTATCAGCTGGACGCCACCGCCTATCCGGGGAATAGCGGCAGTCCCTTGTATCATCCAGGAACCGGTAAGGTGATAGGTATTATTAACAAGGTATTTGTAAAAGAGAGCAAGGAAACGGTACTTTCCAAGCCCAGTGGTATTTCGTATGCAATACCGATTGTTCATTTACGGAATCTTTTGAAAGAAAAAAATTTATTGTAGCTTTGTTGTAACCAAAATGATAAGAATTTTCAGGCATTACATATCCGGCGTTTATTTGGGGCTGTTTTTAATTGAGTTTGCAATTTTTTTCGCATCTATGCGTTATGGACATGATGTTCGGTTTTTATACACGGATTCCTGGTACGAGGATGAATATATCAATTCATCCAGCATTATTTTTGCCTTGATTGTTTCTTTTTCCAATATTGGCATTGGATTATACCGAAGAAGTATCAGCTGGAAAGACTATAAGCTATTATCCCGGATTGCAGTGAGTTTTACTGTGGCAACCATTGGCTTGATTATTGTTTATTATGCTGTACCTGAATTTACTATTGCCCGTAGCGTTTTGGTGTACGCACTGGTCTTTAGCTTTACCGGAATGTTGCTTGTCAGATATTTGTTTTATAAGTATATAAAGCATAATAAATTACAAAAAAAAATTCTGGTGATAGGTGCCGGTGGGAAAGCACAAAAATTAATCAATAGTAATGAGGATTATTTGCACAAAGGCTTTCAGGTTTGTGCCTGTATGGCTTTGGAGGGGCAGGATATACAAGTTGAGAACATGTATGTATTGACCGATCCGAGTGAATTGTTAACGGCTGTGAAAAAATTCGAGATTGACGAAATCGTGGTGGCTGTTGATGACAGGCGCAGTAGCTTGCCAATGGACGAATTACTGGATTGCAAAGTTTATGGTGTTGATGTTGTCGATCTGGTGACTTTCTATGAACGGGAAAAAGCGGTCATTGATTTGGATAACATTTTTCCCAGCTGGTTTGTTTTTTCTGATGGTTTTGCTGGTGGAGACTTCAGATCCATGGAAAAAAGGTTCGTTGATATCGTTGCCAGCCTGTTACTGCTTTCGGTGAGTTGGCCGTTTATGTTGCTTGTTGCTATGGCCATTCTGGTTGAAAGTCATTTTAAAGGCCCCATTCTTTATCGGCAGACAAGGGTTGGCGAATTGGATAAAGACTTTGATGTTTTAAAATTTCGTAGTATGCGAACTGATGCGGAAATGAATGGCGTACAAATGGCCAGTAAAAATGATAATCGTGTTACTCGTGTAGGAGCCGTGATCAGAAAATTTCGTCTGGATGAATTGCCGCAAATATGGAATGTATTGCGTGGTGATATGAGTTTTGTCGGGCCTCGTCCTGAAAGGCCACATTTTGTTGACCAATTTGCCGAAAATATTCCCTATTACCGGAAAAGACATCGCGTTAAGCCAGGAATTACCGGTTGGGCGCAATTATGTTATCCCTATGGTGAGAATGAATATGATGCTATTCAAAAACTACAATATGACCTTTATTATGTGAAAAACTATAGTCTGTTTCTGGATTTAACCATTATCATTCATACGGTCGAAGTTATTTTGTGGGGGAAAGGAGCTCGGTAAATAAATTGGCAGGTAATAAGGATATTTGATTTGTACTCATAGATGGCAAGTGCTAAGGAATCGCTGATTTATTCGTGATTCCTGTGTCACAAGGATGTACCATTAATGCATATGTATGCAACCTATTGATTTTATGAGTAAATTGGAAATCTTATTTCCGCTTTGTGGAGCTTGACAAATTAGGGATGATTTGTTCAGCGTCTCAAAATTATTCCGGCTGATGTTTTAAAGCGGGCCAGTGGGTAAAGGCAAATATCCACAGCATAATGATATTGACAATGGGAATAAACAGACAGATTACCCAGGCTTTATGGAGTCCGGCTTTATCCAGAATTTTTGTACATAACCATAAAATAAATATGGCAAAAGCGGCAGCGAGTAGAAAGAATATTTCCATTACTGTTCCTCAATATCGGTATGTTGATTTGGCCAGGGGGTCAATGCCAGATGCAGGCAAATTAACAACAGGCCGAATCCCGGTAGAAAGACCAGCCCGGCCCAGGCTGGATTAAATCCTGCTCTTTTGTAAATAATTCCGACCGGGATAACAATCATGAGGCCGACAATAACAATGTGAGCCATTTCGGAGAATAAAAACATATTGAACCTTTGGTATTTTTCCGAATATAGTATTTATTTGTAGCATTAATAACAATCTTTAATTATGAACTTTTTTAAAAGACTAAGACCTAAATCCGTGACCTCACTACGATACTGGTCGCAAACTCTTGATTTATCAAGGATTCAGGTAAAATAAAAACCAGGTTTAGATTGTTGAGTTAAGTTTTCGATATTAATTGGACGAAAAGTCTTTAATATCAGTTCCTGAGGAATAAATGTCTATGACATGGACGTGCTTGAGGTATTTTATTTGATAAGTAACTGATATTAAATGTATATATGCGCTGAGTAGTTGCAAATTTTTTAGCTTTTCAGTCTGGGCGGTTTGCTGCAATATCTTTTTGTTGCAAGGTATCAAGTTTTTGTTTGATCTTGATTTCCAGTCCTCTTTCCACAGGAAAATAATATTGCCGGTTTTTTAATTGTTCTGGCATGTAGGTTTCACCCGCCGCATAAGCGTCCTGTTCATTATGAGCATAACGATAGCCTTTGCCGTGGCCAAGTTCTTTCATGAGTTTGGTGGGTGCGTTTTTCAGATGGCTGGGGACAGCTTGCGAACCACTGGTTTTTGCATCAGCCAAAGCGGCTTTATAAGCATTGTAAACGGCATTGCTTTTAGGAGCGCAGGCTAGATAGGTAACGGCCTGCGCCAATGCCAGTTCACCTTCCGGGCTGCCCAGTCTTTCGTAAGCGCGGCAGGCATCCAGGGCGACTTGTAAGCCACGGGGGTCGGCATTGCCAATATCTTCAGAGGCCATGCGGACAATCCGGCGGGCGATGTATAAAGGATCACAGCCGCCGTCAATCATACGACAGAACCAGTATAAGGCGGCATCGGGATGAGTGCCGCGTACCGATTTATGCAAGGCGGAAATCTGATCATAGAACATGTCGCCACGTTTGTCGAAACGGTTTAATTGGCCCTGTAAAACTTCTTCCAGAATAGACAGGGTAATCGTTTCTTTGCCGTTTTTGGTTTCACTGAGATCAGCGCATATTTGCAGGATATTAAGACAACGGCGGGCGTCACCATCAGCTGCTTTAGCGATCACTTCCAGAATCTCATCGCTGACTTGCAGATTCTTTAGGCCCAGTCCCCGTTCACAGTTGCCTACAGCATTTTTTAACAGGTTTTTTAGCGCTGTAAATTCAAGACTTCTGAGTACATAAACCCGTAAGCGGGAAAGTAAGGCGTTATTTAGTTCAAATGACGGATTTTCTGTCGTTGCCCCAAACAGCAGAATTGAGCCATCTTCAATCGGTGCTAGTAAAGAATCCTGCTGGCTTTTAGAAAACCTATGAATTTCATCAATGAACAAAATGGTGTCAGTGCCACGATTGATTTTCAGGTTTTTGGCATCGTTGACAGCCGCTCTGATTTCTTTTACTCCGGCTAATACCGCGGATAATTCGATCAGGTGAGAATTGGATGTTTGAGCAATAATTTTGGCCAGTGTGGTCTTACCGACTCCAGGAGGTCCCCAGAATATCAGCGAGTGCAGGTTGTCATGCTCAATAGATTTTCTTAATGACTTTCCCTGTCCCAATAAATGTTCCTGCCCGATGAAGTCGTCAATTTTGCTGGGGCGCATACGTGAAGCGAGCGGTGCAAATTCATTGCTGTGATCAGAAAACAAGTCGTTCATTTTAAAAAATCAGGCTGAACTGAAGGCGTATATTGTAACTTAAAAAGAAGGTGAGGGTTGTTTTATCCCATATTATTTCAATGTCTTACAGTCGTGAAAAGTGATTGATAGGTTGCTAATCAAAGCGAAAGCTATCGCGTAGTTCAATGGATTTGGTGATAATGGTGTTGATTCCCTTTGCCTGGTTCAAGAGGTTTTTAGCTATTTGTCTTTGAGATTAGATCAAGGGGGTTCTTCTGACAAGATAATGACAGCTGATTCTATGTGATGCTGGAATAAAATCTGGTAAGTCCAGACTAAGCGAAGTAAATATTTTAGAAAAAATTATTGTTTTTCTATAAAATTGGCATCAATTTAATAAACTCCCAAGCTAATTTCATGGATTTAAAATTTCTCGATTTTGAACAACCGATTGCCGAGCTGGAAGCGAAAATAGAAGAACTGCGTAAGGTAGAGTTTGATAATGACATCAATATTTCCGATACACTGAAGCAGTTGGAACAGAAATGTGAAACATTGACTGAATCTATTTTTTCAGATTTATCCGACTGGCAGATTTCGCAATTGTCCAGACATCCGGGCAGACCTTATACGCTGGATTACATTGAACAGATGTTTACCGATTTTCATGAATTGCATGGTGATCGGGCGTATGCGGATGACCCGGCTATTGTTTGTGGTCTGGCGCGTCTGGAAGGTCAGCCGATTATGGTCATTGGCCATCAGAAAGGGCGTGATACCAAGGAAAAAATTTATCGCAATTTTGGTATGCCGCGTCCCGAAGGTTATCGAAAAGCCTTACGAATAATGAAAATGGCGGAGCGTTTTAAGTTACCGATTATTTGTTTGATTGATACACCAGGGGCTTATCCTGGAATTGGCGCTGAGGAACGTGGACAAAGTGAGGCCATTGCCAGAAATTTGTTTGAGATGTCCAAACTGAGAACGCCGATAATCTGTACTGTCATTGGTGAAGGCGGTTCCGGCGGCGCCCTGGCTATTGGCGTAGGTGATCGTTTGATTATGATGGAATACAGTACTTATGCCGTCATTTCGCCGGAAGGTTGCGCTTCAATTTTATGGAAAAGTGCCGATAAATCGCAACTGGCCGCTGAAGCTATGGGCATTACCTCTGACCGAGTTCGTGCCCAGGGTTTTCTGGATGAGGTTGTAAGAGAACCTATTGGTGGTGGACATCGTGATTTTCAGAAAACAGCGTTAAATTTGCGTGAAACGTTAATTCGTCATCTGGATGAGTTGAAGGTAGAAGCCAGTGATATGGAACAATTACTGGAAAAACGTTATCAGCGGATTATGCGTTATGGTTCTTATATTGAAGAGCCGGTTAAATAGCGATAGTGATAAAGCATAAAAAAAGGCCGGTTTTATCGGCCTTTTTTATTTTCCACCTTTTTTGTTTGTGGAAAGAATATGAGTACATTGTTTTCTGGTTTGATTGAAAAAATATTGCCTGAAAAAACTGCAAAAATAGTCATCGCTTATAGTGGTGGGGTTGACTCTCATGTTTTGCTACATCTATGCGCTGTTCATCCTGAATACAAAGAAAAAATAACAGCGGTGTACATTCATCATGGCTTATTGAAAGAGGCGGATTATTGGCAGGAACACTGCCAAAATACAGCCTGTGAATTGGGTGTGGATTTTTGTTGCTTGCAGGTTGTTGCGATTCCTCAAAAGAGACAAAGTCCTGAAGAAGCGGCGCGAGACGCCCGCTACAAAGCCTTAAAGGATTTGCTTGCAGAAAACGATGTGTTGTTGCTGGCGCAGCATCGGGAAGATCAGTTGGAAACACTGCTGCTACAGTTATTTCGGGGCGCTGGTGTGAAAGGTCTGGCAGCGATGCCTGAGAAACTGGCGTTTGGTCATGGGGTGATGTTAAGACCTTTATTGCGCATTGCCAAAAAAGATATTATGCAATACGCACAGCAGAACGCTTTGCAATGGGTGGAAGATCCCAGTAACCAGAGAGTTGATTATGACAGAAATTATCTGCGAAATAATGTTATTCCATTATTGAAAGAACGATGGCCGGCGGTCGATAAAACCGTTTCGCGCACAGCAAAACATTGTGCCGGTGCGGATGAGTTGTTGCAAAATATGGCTGATGAACTGCTGGATGAAATTGTGGATAGCAGTGATTGTACACTCAATCTTGAGCGGTTAATGGCGTTAACGCAAAACAAGCGAAATCTTCTGCTTAGAAAGTGGTTTGAACTCAATGAATTAAAATCTCCAAGTGAGTCTTGTTTGCAAGCTATTGTTAGAGAGGTGATTGGCGCTAGAGTGGAGTCTGACCCACAAGTTTTGGTGCAAGGACATCTAATAAAAAGATACCGGGGGAGGTTGTATTGTGTTGATACGAATACCCTTGTTAAAGAAGATGTTCAGGAATGGCCAGAATCAACAGTGTCGATACAGCGAGCTAATGGCTACAAGTTAGAGATAGTGGAATCTATTTCCGGCATTCCGATAAGGCTTTGGAATAACTCAAAGGTAACGATAAGGCTTAGAGCAGGTGGGGAGTTTATTAAGCAGTCGGGCCGGGAAGGTCGGCATAGTTTGAAAAAATTATACCAAGAGACAGGCATTCCTCCTTGGCAAAGGGAAGTGATACCATTGATTTATCTGGATAATCAGTTGGCGGCGGTGGCGGGTTTTTGGATTGGTGAAGAATTCTTTTCGGAAAAAATCGAACCTTGCTATCAGATTTTGTGGTACAGCGCGGAATAGAATGAAAATCATCGCTAAAAATGCTAGAATATGCAGTTTTTTATTTCACCTGTCATTGGTTAAAGGGCGACTGAATATTCTATGACAAAATACATTTTTATTACAGGTGGCGTGGTTTCATCGTTGGGTAAGGGCATTGCTGCATCTTCATTGGCGGCGATCCTCGAAGAGCGTGGCTTAAAAGTCACGATGACCAAGTTGGATCCTTACATCAACGTGGATCCCGGCACAATGAGTCCTTTTCAGCATGGTGAGGTTTTTGTAACAGAAGATGGCGCGGAAACTGATCTGGATTTGGGGCATTATGAGCGTTTTTTAAAAACGACGATGACCAAAAAGAATAACTTCACCACCGGGCAGGTGTATGAAGAAGTTCTGCGCAGAGAGCGTAAAGGGGAGTATTTAGGCGCTACTGTACAGGTGATTCCACATATCACTGATGAAATTAAACGTCGCGTTTATGCCAGCGCCGAAGGTGTCGATGTGGCCATTATTGAAGTCGGTGGTACAGTCGGCGACATTGAGTCATTGCCTTTTCTGGAAACAATCAGGCAAATCGGCGTTGAGCTGGGACATGACCGGGCGTTGTTTATTCATTTGACCCTGGTGCCTTACATCCGATCGGCAGGTGAAATCAAAACTAAGCCGACCCAGCATTCCGTTAAAGAGTTACGCACTATCGGTATTCAACCGGATATTTTGATATGTCGTTCCGAACAACCCATTCCGACCAGTGAACGTCGCAAGATTGCCTTGTTTACCAATGTTGCTGAAAATGCGGTTATTTCTGCAATAGATGCCGATACGATTTACCGTATTCCATTATTGCTGAACGAACAGAGTTTGGATGATATTGTTGTTGATAAACTGCGACTGGATGTGCCTAAAGCAGATTTGTCTGAATGGGAAAAAGTGGTGGAAGACTTAACCCATCCAGTTGCTGAAGTTAACATTGCTATTGTCGGGAAATATGTTGATCATTCAGATGCCTATAAGTCTTTGAATGAAGCGCTCATTCATGCGGGTATTCGTACCCGTTACAAAGTTAATATCCAATATATTGATGCTGAGATTATTGAAGAACATGGCGTCACACAACTGAAAGATCTTGATGCTATTTTAGTGCCGGGTGGTTTCGGTGAGCGTGGAGTGGAAGGAAAAATTGCCACCGTGCGTTTTGCCAGAGAAAACAAAATTCCTTATCTGGGTATTTGCCTGGGAATGCAGTCAGCAGTTATTGAGTTTGCGCGTGATGTGGTCGGTTTGGAAGGCGCTCACAGTACCGAATTTTTACCGGATTCACCTCATCCGGTGATTGGTTTGATCACTGAATGGCGAGACGAGGCCGGTCAGGTGGAGGTTCGTGATGAAGAATCTGATTTGGGTGGGACGATGCGTTTGGGGGCGCAAAAATGCCGATTAAATCCTGAATCCTTGGCCTTTAATTTGTATCAGAAGGATGTCATTACCGAGCGCCACCGGCATCGCTATGAATTTAATAACCACTATATGAAACAGTTTGAACAGGCTGGTTTGAAATTTTCCGGTAAATCTATTGACGGTCGTCTGGTTGAAGTTGTGGAAATACCGGATCATCCCTGGTTTCTGGCATGTCAGTTTCATCCCGAATTTACCTCGACGCCACGTAGAGGACATCCATTATTTTCCGGTTTTGTTATAGCGGCTGCAAAACATGGCAGATAATAACGCCTGCATTATCTGTATTTGCCTGCATGGATGTAGGTGCTTGGTGATAGCAGGAGGCGGTAGCCACAGCACATCCGTGTGCTTCACAGATAATTGCTCCTGCATTATCTGCATTCAGCAC
>CAYNIU010000095.1:0-9003 GCA_964397365.1 uncultured Methylomarinum sp.
CAATTTTTTCACCTCCATTCCTCATGCAACTTTGAGAAGATATTAGCAAGAGTGCTGTTGTTTTAATAAACAATTATCGGCTGGTATATGTGATTATTTATTGACAAATATGCAGTTATACTGCATATTATCCGCAATATGTGGATACAACGTGAAATCTCGTCTTACATTAAACAACTCTATGCTCAACGCCCGGCATTATTATTAACGGGCGTGCGTCAAACGGGTAAATCCAGCCTGCTGAATCGTCTATTCCCAGATTTACCTTATGTCAGCCTGGATGTGCCACTTGCCGCGAAACAGGCAAGTGAAAATGGCTCCGCCTTTCTTGAGTCTTATACCATGCCGCGGGTGATTGATGAAATACAGTATGCACCCGCTTTATTCCGTCATATCAAAGTTCAAATTGACCAGAACAGGAATAAAACAGGGCTTTTTGTGATGACCGGCTCGCAGCAGTTTCCACTGATGAAAGGGGTTTCTGAAAGTCTTGCAGGGGCAAATTACTATTCTTAACCTGCATTCGCTTTCTGCAAGAGAGTTACAAAAGCATTACTAGGCCAAACCCCGGGCATCAAAAATTATGGATTGGATGATTAAAGGTGGCTATCCTGAAATTTATCAACACAAACTCGACCCGAATCGTTTTTTTGGTGACTATATGGCAACCTATATTGAAAGGGATGTACGCCAGTTAATCAATATTCGTAATGTACGGGAATTTGACCAGTTTATGCGTTTGTTAGCCATTCGATCAGGCCAGATATTTTCCATGAGCCGCATAGCAACGGAGATTGGCGTTAGCACCAATACAATAAAAAGTTGGTTGGGCGTACTGGAAACCTCTAACATCATCTATCTGCTGAAACCTTTTTATCAAAACTTTGGAAAACGAATTATTAAATCACCCAAGCTCTATTTTCTGGATACCGGTCTGCTGTGTTATTTATTAAATATTCAAACCAAAGAAGCCTTACAAAATAATCCACTACTGGGGGCGATTTTTGAAACCTACACATTAGGTCAATTACTACGACACCTGCACAACCAGGGCAAACTGGATGCGCTATATTATTTCCGTGACAAGGATGGCCGTGAAGTGGATTTTATAATACCAGAAGGGAATTTATTGAACCTGTACGAATGCAAATGGCAGGATAACAGCGGAGAAATCCCCAACAATATTAAAAAAATCATTTCCATTTTTGGTGAAAAAAATATCAAACAACTATGTACCCTGACCACCGTTACCCAGAACACACCGATTAATACTCAATTTCGCGTCAGTAATGTTATCGATTTATAACAGAATAAAAGCCACCGCCCCCACCGCAGGGAGGTGGCTTTTAAAATAACCAAATTGTAAAAGAGCAAAGGACTATAAACCTAATCAAAAAATAATCGCAAACAGAACCAGATAGTAAATTCTAAAACCAAGGAATGGTGGCGGTTTTGCTTAGGCCATAGCAATCAAATGTTCCTGAAACAGGGTATTCAGAAAAAGTTTGTTCAATGAACAAACGAAAGCGGTTTTTCTGGCCGGTTGTTGTTTTTTTCTGGCTTTCCATCTGTATATAAGGTAAATCACAGGCTTTAAGCAGGCCCTGTTCTTTTCTGTAGTGCACAACATCTTCGAGCGGTTTTTGTAGATGTTTGGCCAGTAATTCGGCCTTTTTCTCGGGTGATTTCACGGCTTTTCGCCGAAAACAGGCATATTCTGACACCTCCGGCACACTATGGATGGGCTTGACATGACTATAATCCTGCAAGCGAGACAGCCATTTTTCCACATCCAGTTGTTTTAGCTGTTCTTCCGTAGGCGCAAACAGCCGGAGCTTCCCGCCAAGCGGGAAGCCGGTCTTTTTATACTCGGGAAAGGAAACGGCAATGGCGGATGAGCCATCGGGTAGTTTATTATCCGCCAGTGCAATATGAATCTGCTGAAACACCTTGTGCCAGATAAAGCCGATATGCGTTTCGGCATCGGGGATCAGCGTGATGTCCTGGTAGTATTTCATCATTTATTCCTTAGCTTTCACTTTCTGAGAACACGCCACCGCGAATCAGCATGGCAATGACAAAATGCTTATCTTCTTCTGAAATGTTTTTGTCGTTAATCCATTTACCGATAAGCGTTTTAAAATCATTTTTTGTGGAACGATAGGCCACACCTCGTTGAGTGACCTGACCATACGCTTCAATAGCAATAGGCATTTCAGATTTTTCCTGCCAATCGTCAATGGTTCTGATGGCATTACCAATTTTTTCACAATGAATGGCAGCCTTGCCATCCAGGGAAAATAAATGGCGGCTTTTTTCCCCTTTTGGAATATTCATTACCATTTCCTGGGAAGGCCATACCCGCTGTTGGTTACCCAATTTCACATAGCCTTCAATTTCAAGAAAAATATTGTTATCGCCTTTTAAGCCTTTCTCAATCAACTCGACCAGTGGCAATATTTTGTCATCTGTAGTTGTTGTTTCTTTAAGCGGGTAATCATAAGCATCAAAGGCCAAGGGTTCGTCAAAACTGTCATGATTGATATAAATACTTATTTCCTGCGCCCCAACCCGGTTGCGCCACAAAAAACGGCCATTGATTAAATTATAGGCATAGCGTTGTGCCAGTTCTTTAAATCCGATTTCACTGATGTAGCTATTGATGATTTCTGAAAATTTATCCTGATAGTCTTTTTTATTACATGCCGATGGTATATCAACACCACTTAATACGCGCAATGTGAAACTGACTTTTAATGTGTCTGCATTGGGCGGCAAGGCGGCATCATCGCCCCAGGATAAATTAGGTTCTGTTATTTCCTCTTTTAACTTGTCTTCATCCTCCAGAACCTCAGGTTTAAAGTTGCTTTTAACAGCACGGTTTCTGCGTTCAAACAATTCAATTTCTTGCCATTTATCTTTTTTGCCAATATCTGTCCAGTCGCCAGAATACATAATGGCATCGGAAGGCTCCAGTTTTCTATCGAAAGCGAGTACAGAAGGCATGGTTAAATTAGTCATATTATTTCTCCTTATAAATTAGCGATTGCATTTTCAAAGCTTTGGGGGTGGTTTTGTGTTTCTACAGGATTTTCCTGTGGGGATGGTATTTGCTGAGTGCAAAGATACCAGTCATCTTCATAATGGTATTTCCATATCATTGTGCTGATGTCTTTTATTCGGTGCAACCCTTTCCATTCAGCGATACTATGTACGGCTTCGACAAAGCAGCAATGTGTAACAGAGTCATCTTTATCTGAAACACGCAAGTCACCAACCTCGTCAGGCGCATAGTGTTCACTGATGGCTTTGTAACCGGTCATTATCGGAACCAGCCAGCCTTTAAAGGGTTTGGGTACTTGCTCCCAATTCGCATCCGTTTTTTCGTCAGGCTGTTCATCATCATTTAATTTTGGGACAGCGCGGTATTTGAGTGCCGAGAAATCCAGCCAGGCATCCAGCAGTTCGGCATCAGGATTATCCGCGTGTAATTGTTCAAAATGTTGCTTGAGATATTCGGACCGATCTTGCAGGACAAACCCTGGCATGGTCAGGCGCTTGATTCTTCGGTTTAGGTTTTCAGTCTGCTCTTGTGTCGATGCAGCAAGAAAATTAACGTGGCCTACTGACAATACACTGCCTCCCGCTAAACGGCTGGTTAAGCATTTTTCCTTAACCATTTTTTTAAACGCTTCAATTTGTTCCGAGTTGGCGATTAGTTCTTTTGAGAGCTCTATCACCAGTGAGACGGTAAGATTCATCTTGCCTTCTTCTATAATGGGTACTTTTTTACCATTTTTATGTCTTGCAAGGACAGGAGGATTTCGACTTTGAATAAATTCAAAATTAGCTTTTGGCTTAGGCTTATAAACATGCAACTGATAGGCATGACTGATCACCGCACAGCCACTGAATGCAATATCAAAATCATCTGCCAGTTTTCGTTGTAGCGCATGTGTAAATCCCAAAAAATGGGTAATGGCGGGGAATCCCCAGGTAAAGCCTGCGATACAGTTTGCTTTCTGCACCCTGATTTTACTTAATACTAAATATTGGCTCATGCGTTGACCTCCGAAATAGCGATATATTCACGCAAAAGGGGTGAAAAAATATCTTTCCATAATCGTTGTTGTACAGGGGTTAAATTTAATGTTTTATGTTTGAGTTGTGCGTTTAACCATGCTGAAAAATCATTTGTAATTTTTTCCTGCCATTGAGCGTTATTTTTTTCTGACAGGGCTATATCATCATCCCGTCCAGGCTCAAAAAGTAATTGTTGATGCAATGGAAACTGGCTACTGTTTGTCCAGCCTTTTTGCTCACTTAATAAATTGATTTTGTTGACTTCATCAAATAGTGCTTGAGCAATTAAATTTACATTTTTAGCAATCGCCCGGTACATTTCCGGTTTTTTCAGGCTGATTTCCTTTGCTTTAATCACCCGTAACAAATCTTGTAGTGCTTTTATTTCTTCCCGTAGCGAAAATCCCATATTTCTATCAAACAGATTGGCTTGCTGGAGGGGTAAGGTTTGTTTGCCTGTCCATTGAGGCGGCATGGCAGGAAGTAATGTTAGTCGTCCTGCCCGCTCTTGATTGAGGGCGGAAGCCGTTTGGGGTTTTCCGGGGACTTTTAGAGTAGCTCTTTTAGGAAATGAAATCACTAAATCAGGATGATATTTTTTATTGTCTCGTTGTTTTCTTGCCTGTACACTTTCATCATTAAAAAACTCCTGGAATTTTAGATAAAGTCTATGTGCCATCGAAGATGATATTAAAGGCAATAGTAGATGGTATTTTTCTTCATTGGCTGGAAAAAACACCTGTTTGGATAAAAAATGGCTATTTTTCCGGTCTTTTTCATAAGCCTGCCGAAACCCAATCATCCATGCTTTTATTTCTTCTTCATTTTCGGTCAACTCTTTATCTTTAAATGGGGATGAGTCATTATTTTTAATAAAATCCAGCAACATCTTGTTATTCACTTTGAGCGTTAAGATTTCGCCCGCAGGTGCAGACGCCGCGTTTGCAGTTGCTGTGTCGATATGCGCTTCCCTGAGCGCACTGGTTGTCACATAGTATGGATTTGTTGATGTTGTTCTGTCGTAGATATTGGTGCTTTTACTACTGGAATGAGTCAGCTTGGCAACATGTGTGGCAAAACTAATATCCCTGGCTTTTTCTGCCCAATCATTTAACCAGGTCTCAGCTTGATGTTCGTGTTTTAATAACCGCAAGGTTTCTTGATATTCCTGAACAATATCGTGTAACTGGTTATCCAGTTTGAAGTCATCCATTAACGATAAATACTGCTGGAATTTTAAACGCTGGAACTCAAGTGGTGTTTGCTCTTTTTCCTTTTTTGATTTTATTATTTTCTGCAACTGATCATTTGTGTTTCCCAGCAGAGTTAATGCCAGTTTTTCCAAACGCTTGTTAATCCCACCTTTACCTTTCTTATCCGGTTTGTCTTTTAGAAGAGACAATTCTTTTTTATCACAGCGGTCAGAAATAAACCGGCAAATTTCTTTTGCCATCAATTTTGATTCATTATCAGTCATCATCACTTAATTCATCCTTTACCAGTTCTCTAAATACACCCAGTTTTTCATGAAACTGCCAGCAAGCAGCTTCCCCATCTTTTGGTTTGCGTAATTGTAGTGTCGTAAAGCGTTTATAGGCATCACTCTCGGAAATTTTCATTTTTTTCATCAGATAATCAATACTGTAGTCTATTGTCAGATCAAACCAGGCTTGATTTCCAGGTGCTATTGCTAAGTCGTTTGGTTTCAAGTTTTTTATATCCTGAGTTGTTTCAAATTTGGCCGGGCGCGTGCGGGTGTCTTTTTTTTGCCAGATCAGTTTCTGGTGATAAGACTGATTCAGATTATAGTCATCCATTGATTCGGACTTTCTAAATGGCTGAATACGCTGAATTTCGCCACACCAGGTTACATCGTTTTGCCACCAAAGCCTGGCACAGTTCTGATCCGCATTATTCCCAAACAGGCGAATATGCTGAACAATATGTTCCAACTCATTAAAGCGCTTGAATTTTGGTGGATTATCATCTGTTAATGCAAACGGCGGCGACAATGTTTTGATTCTTGGAATCGCGCTAATAGTCTTGTATTCGTCATCAGTTAATAGTTTTGAAAGCTGTGTACTATAAAGCTGACGCTTGCCAGATTCATAACCGGGTCGTAAGAAACAAGGCGAAAGCCCCCTTAAGCCTTTAAAATTTTTATCCAGTAAAACAATATTTTCAGCTCTGGGTGGCTGTTTTCGATGACGTTGCACACGCCCTGCTAACTGAATCATAGAACGCATGGAGCTGGGTTCCACCACCGCCCAATCATAATCATGGTCTCGTCCAACTTCTGCAACGGAAGTTGCCAGAACGACAAAGATATGGTTTATCGCATCACTTTTTTCGATTAACGCCTCAATCTCACTTTCCTGCCACCATTTCTTTTCATTATGCCGGGTTAAGGCATTATCCAGTTTTTGCTCAATCAATGAGCGTAAAACCAAAGGGTATTGACTGTGATAAACGCAATAATAAATACGAGTATCTTCAGCCGCTTGAATGGCGTATAAGTGCTTGGCTACTGTAACCAATGGATCAATATTTGCCATTCTGACCAGGCCAATAGATACTTTTTTCCCTGATTGATGATCAACATAATTATTCTGATGCAGCTCGCACATTACCGCATAAATACTCCGGGCATAAATACGGCTGGGCTGTGTTTGTTGATCTGCAATCTCGACAGGTTCAATTTTAGCTTTTTTTAAAGGTTTCGCGGGCTTGTTCAGATTTTTTATACGTTGAGTTATAAATAAATGATGCGCGTTGTCGAATGCTTCTTTTGATTCAGGTTTTGAAGCCATTGGTTTTTTAAACTCATCAAACCAGGCACAACAGATGGTTTCAGTTTGCCCTAATTCACCATTAACCCGGGTGTAATGTCTGCGTCCTTGCTGATACGCTTCGAATAATGCTGAGGCAAGCTCAGGCGAGAGTGTGGCGGTGGATAACAATACTTTCGCACCAAGCATTCCTGCCCAATTGACCAACCGGCATAAAGCGGGTAAATCTTCCAGACCAAAATCATCTGGTTCATCAATAACAAGGTCTGAACTTAACAATCGCAACATTGGTGCAATTTGCCGTCCACCTCGCAAACCATCGGTTGCCGGAATTAAGTAATCAATGGTGCTGACCAGAACGGGCGCTTGTATCAATTTCAATATTTTTTCATCATGTTCAAACCATTGTGCAAATTCCCCGTCATATTCCGGCAAGTCATGATGCAATTGTATTTCATCCTTTAACAAGGATTCCGCCGATTCGCTGCCTTGTTGTTGCTGTTTGCTTTGCTCCTCTTCTCTGTTTAATTGATGTAAATCTTTCACTGTTTGAGAACCAATCAGTACGGCCAGTTCCTCATAGCTTATGTTCATGTATTTTCTCAATGCATCCCCAGTTTGCAGGGTTAGCGTTCTTAGCCCTAATGCCACATTAAAACGGCATTCTCCGTCTTCGGATAAGGCATACATAATGCGGGCATTGGCGCGGGTTTTTCCTTTCCCTGTAGATGCCATATTGATCCCGAAAAAGCCATATTTTTGGCTATCTTCACATAGAGATTGCGCAGTTGCGAATGCCTTATCTTGCCATCCAAAATCTGTTTGAAAGGTTTTTTCAACAGGCTTGGTAAATGCTTTGTTCGGTTTAAGGCTGGGTAAATCCCGTTTAAGAGCAGGTAGTTTTCGGGCAATTCTTCTGGCATAAGTACCCACTGCAATATTGTGTTCATCCAGCTTTTGTTTACGGTACTTGTTACCGGTTTCACGATCAACACCTGTATTCGCATAGGCTTGATAATTTCTGTCTTGCCAGGTTCTGGTGATTTTATCGGGTGCGGATGAATAATAATGATCCGATAGCATCAGCGATAATCGGGAAAGATGTGCGGTAAATCGTTGCGTGAACCAGTTTTCAGCAAACAAGGATTCAGTTTTCAGAATCCTTTCTGCCAATACGCTGATTTCAGTTTGCCAGTACGCACTTTTAAACGGTGTGCCATGAAGAAACAACCAATTATCAACCACTGTCTTATTATCCCAATCCTGGTTCAGGCATTGCGGCGAATTCCAGGAAGGTTCTAACAAATCAAGCCATTTATCTATTTGACCAAGTGAAGGCGGTGTGTCCTGATGTTTAGGATACTGTGGCATACGGTGGTGAGAAACAATCAACCAGGCAACCGTTTTGGCAACAGGTTCCAGCCCTTCAAACGGGTTTTTAATCTGTCTACACAAGCCATCTTTTAATCCTTCAAGATTCGATAAAACCGTGTTCTCAACATCATTATCAATTTTTGACAGCTCTGTTAACCACTCGTTATCACTTCTGCCATTAACAAACGCCTGAAACAACCTTAATGAAACCCATTCATGCCGATAGGGTTCATAGCCTTTTCCATGATAATCGGGAGCAAGTTTATTTTGAAATAGCTGCGTCGATTTGCCAATATCGTGGAAAAAACCAGCCAGTGAAGCAAGCAACGCAATAACGTCAGTATTCATACTGAAAGACTCATTCGCTGCTTTGGATTCAAGAGTCAAATTCACCGGCACAATCCCTTCATGATTAAATTTATCTCGCTTGCCTACTACCCACAATAACTCACTGCGGCTGCGGCTTCTGATCCAGTGGCAGGAGACGGCGGTGTTTTTGCTGGCGGTTTTGCGCAGCAGTTTTTTGACCGCTTGCAGCCCTTCTTCGGTAATCACGGTTTGCCAGGTACGGCTGCCAATGCGGTTGGCGAAGGCGTCCAGCACTCTGCGGGTGCGGTTGAGGGCTTTTTTCTCGCATTCGGAGATGAAGGTGACCATCATGGCTGTTGACGCCCCCCGATTTTGCAAAGTCGTTCACTTACCGATAAAGTATATACAATAAATATATACAGGAGGGTGCCTATGACAACAACGCGAG
>CAYNIU010000096.1:0-8898 GCA_964397365.1 uncultured Methylomarinum sp.
ATGCAGAATTCTATTGCTGGCTTATTAAAACCACAGCTGGTAGAAGTAGTTAGTCGCACGACAAATCATTCCAGAATTGTAATTGAGCCTTTAGAGCGCGGTTATGGACACTCCTTAGGTAATGCTTTAAGGCGTGTCATGTTGTCATCAATACCGGGATGTGCTGTTAGCGAGGTTGAAATTGAAGGTGTCTTGCATGAATACACTACAATTGATGGTGTTCATGAAGATGTTATTGATATTCTTTTGAATCTTAAAAAGCTTGCGGTGCAGTTGCATTCAAAAGATACGGTTAAATTAACTTTGAAAAAGTCAGGGGCAGGTGTTGTGACCGCGGGGGACATAACAGTTCCTCATGATGTTGATATTTTGAATCCTGATTTGGTGATTGCTAATCTGACTCAGGAAGGTAGTATCAATATTACTCTCAAGGTTGAGAGAGGACGAGGTTATGTTCCGGCTAATGTCAGAAAGGAAGCTATGGATAATGTTCCTGTTGGCGTATTGATGCTTGATGCTTCCTACAGTCCTATAGATAAAGTAGCGTATCATGTAGAGTCAACTCGGGTAGAGCAACGTACCAATCTAGATAGGCTGGTTTTTGAGTTGGAAACTAATGGAACTGTTGATCCTGAAGATGTTATAAAGCTAGCGGCTACAATTTTGCATGATCAATTGTCTGTGTTTGTCGATTTTGAAAAAGTTAACGAGCAGGTAGTTGATGAAGAGGTTGTTGAAGAAGACCCTATTGATCCTGTTCTTCTTCGTCCTGTTGATGATTTGGAGTTGACTGTAAGATCTGCTAATTGTCTGAAAGCCGAGAATATTTACTACATAGGTGATTTGATACAGCGCACTGAGGTTGAATTGCTAAAAACACCTAATTTAGGAAAGAAATCGTTAACGGAAATTAAAGATATTTTAGCGATTAAAGGCTTGTCGTTGGGTATGCGTCTTGAAAACTGGCCGCCTGAAAATTTAGTAGACCAATCTCAATCAGGAATTTAAATTTAGTTAAAGGTCATTTGAAAAATGAGACATCGTAAATCTGGTAGACAATTAAATAGAAATAGCAGTCATAGAAAGGCAATGTTCAGTAATATGGCTGGATCATTGTTTAGACATGAGTTAATCAAAACAACATTGCCGAAAGCCAAAGAGTTGCGCAGAATTGCTGAGCCTTTGATTACCTTGTCTAAAGTTGATTCTGTAGCCAAACGTCGTCATGCATTTGCAACGTTGCGCGACCGGGAAGTAGTCAGCAAATTATTTACTGAACTAGGTCCGCGCTATCAGAATAGACAGGGTGGATATTTAAGGATTATCAAGTGTGGTTTTAGGACTGGTGATGATGCGCCTATGGCTTATGTGGAATTAGTCGATAGACCCGAAGTCAATAACATAGTTGACTAGGATTAAAAAAGCCGGTTTAAATGCCGGCTTTTTTATGCGTTATTGTTTTCAGGAAAGTTCTTCCTTGATCTATTAAAATTAAAGCTCAGGGAGTGTTTTCGGTACTTTATTACTGTTCCAGAAGGTCGGCCTTTTCTGCTTTTCCATTCCATTCATCGGCATCTGGCAGCGCGTCTTTAACTTCTGTGATAGTTGGCCATTTTTCCGCTAATTCAGCGTTGATGGCGATAAATTTTTCTTGCTCGGCTGGTAGTTCATCTTCTGCAAAAATAGCTTCTGCCGGGCATTCTGGTTCGCATAAAGTGCAGTCGATGCATTCCTCCGGATCAATAACCAAGAAGTTTGGGCCTTCATGAAAACAATCGACAGGGCATACGTCGACGCAGTCAGTATATTTACATTTGATACAATTTTCTGTAACTACAAAGGTCATGGTGTCTTCCGTAAGTTTAAAAGGATAAATAATTCTGCTATGTTAGCAGAAATTGACTGATTTAAAAATGTCCTCTTCGTTGGTTTCGACAAGTCATGGGGTTGAGGATGAAAATAAAGAAAGTAGTATATTTCTTTCACTATAAGATTTTCTTTTTTGAGAGTTGGCGAGTGCATTTTTGGCGCTTTTCTGTAATTGACTGTCGGCAAAGAGCTGTTCTTTTCGGAGAGGCGCTTTGCTTGCTTTGGCAAAATATCTTTCTGCTTCATTTTCTCTGTTCTGAGATAGCAGGTAATCGCCATAAAAATAGTTGGATTCTATGCCATTTGGATTGATTTCCAGGGCTTTTTTTAGCAGTTGTTCAGCAATTTGAGCATTACCGAATGAAATGGGCCAGCCTGGTGTCATGTAATAGAGAGTCCCTAAAGTAACAAATGCCGCACCTTCAAGCGCTTCAGGATGTTGTCTTATGGCTTCTTGCAGTAATTTTTTGGCTTCGTTTAATGATGATAATGCGTTGATTGGGTCTTCGTGGGCGGCATTGGTTGACAGAAGTATGGCGAGCCATATTTTTGCTTCAGCTGATTGTGGAAATTGACGTTCTAATTTTCTGGTTTCGGTTATCAGTTCACGGTAGCTGAGTTTTTGCAGGTTGTCACCATGCAGGTAGTAGTTTTCAGCCCATGCCGATTCGATTTTTTGAATTGAATCGCCTAGAGGCGTGCAAAAAACCGGTGATGTGAATGATAACAAAAATGCAACAATAGTTGTTTTTTTCATACAGCAAATATAGTGCAAAACCGGCTTTATTTCAATGTTTAATTGAACTTATTGTTTTTCATCCCATTCTTTGTATGGTCTTGCGGATAAATTATTGTTGTAATAGCGCAAATCATGGGTTACTTCCTGGCCTATCCAGGAGGGTTTTGTAAATTTTTCATTAATCTTTTTTAGTTCAATCTCTGCGACTATCAATCCACTATTATCTCCTAAAAATTCATCAATTTCCCAAGTATGATTATCGCAGTGTACATAATGACGGTTTTTCTCGATTAATGGCTTGTGGCATAGCATTTCAAGAATTTCGTTGGCTTCGTCTAGAGGGATTAGGTATTCATATTCGTGTCGATGGGTGCCAGTTGTTGCGCTCTTGATATTAAGCCAGGCCTGTTTATCAGAAATTCGTACTCTAATGGAGTTTTGTTTGGAGCTGATGAGGTAACCTTGTTTGAGGTGTGCTGAGTGGCTAACCAGAGGTCGCCAATCTTCGTTACGAAGTAAAAATTTATGTTCTATTTCCAGAGCCATTTTCTGATCCTTTTATAGTAATCAATACGGTAATGTTTTATGGGGGTGATTTTGCATAAGCGGGTATAATTATAAAAAATTCGATTAATCATCAATTATTGCGGTTACTCAACGTATAGATGCATTTAATATCAGTCACTTGTTCCAGAAGACGCCGTGAATACCACCTCCCGGTCGGCTTGGATGTGACCTTCATGTTGCCTATCATTCTTCCACAAGAAACTGATATTAAAGACCTTTTGATTACGCCGGGCAGTTACCAGTTGTTTATTACTGCGTACAAGTTGAGCTTTTTTGTTTGACAAAATTCAAGAATCTGTAATTAGTGCAAACCAATAAGATATTCGCTTTGTGGAGGAGGTTGATGGGCGACAATTATAAATGATATAGGGGCTTTTTTTGAATAATTTCACACCATATGCAAGTCTGTGACTTGCGTTTTATAGACATTGCCGTATCTTTATTTTTAAGTTTTGGGTTGCTCTCACTTGTTGTTATGGGAGGTTTATTGCTGAATGTCAGGATGATAACCAGCTTATGGAAATATTTTATATCATTCCTAATGGGCTAATACTTTAGTATAATGCTTGGTTTTAGGGTAAAGGCCTTTTGGTTTTTATTTTTTTGATTTTGTTAGGAGAGTACCATGACTTTTGAATTGCCTGCTTTACCATATGCTAAAGATGCCTTAGTGCCACATATTTCTGAAGAAACACTTGATTTTCATTATGGAAAACATCATCAAACCTATGTGACCAATTTGAACAATCTGGTTTCCGGTACAGAATTTGATGGCATGTCTCTTGAAAATATTATTAAAAATTCTTCAGGAGGGGTTTTTAATAATGCCGCACAAATATGGAATCATACTTTTTACTGGAACAGTTTGTCTCCAAATGGCGGTGGTGAACCCAGTGGTGACTTGGCAAACGCAATTAACAGGGCGTTTGGCTCTTTTACCGAATTTAAAGAAGCCTTTACTAAATGTGCAGTCACGACCTTTGGTTCAGGTTGGGCTTGGTTGGTTAAAAACAGTAACGGTACCCTGGAATTGGTCAGTACCAGTAATGCAGAAACTCCTTTGACTGCTGATCAAACTCCATTATTAACATGTGATGTTTGGGAACATGCTTATTACATTGATTATCGTAATGCGCGTCCAAAATATCTGGAAGCTTTTTGGACTTTGGTTAACTGGGAGTTTGCCAGTGCAAATTACAATGGCTGATTTGTAATGTAAAAGCGATAAAAAAGCCCTCTGGATCTGTATGGGTCAAGAGGGCTTTTTTTTGCTTTTCCAAAACGCAAAAGGAAGGGTTACTGTAGAGGTAAGGCAGGCTTTGTCTCTCTACAGTAAGCGGTAGGTTTATTTGTTTTTATTGCGTTCTTGAACTTCTTTGATAACTTCTTCCGCCACATTTTTAGGGCATGGCAGGTAGTGCGAGAATTCCATTGAGAATTGTCCGCGGCCCGATGTCATGGTGCGCAGATCACCAATATAGCCAAACATTTCACTTAAAGGGGCGTCAGCTTTAATGCGCACACCTGTTACGCCGGCTTCTTGAGATTTGATCATGCCTCGACGACGGTTAAGGTCGCCGATAACATCGCCAACATTATCTTCAGGTGTGAAAACATCAACTTTCATGATAGGCTCAATCAATTGAGGCCCTGCCTTCGGAATTGATTGGCGATATGCGGCTTTGGCCGCAATTTCAAAGGCTACAGCGGAAGAGTCAACGGCATGGAAGCCACCGTCAATTAAATTAACTTTAAAGTCCAGTAATGGGAATCCGGCCAAAACACCTTCCTCCATGCTGGTTTTAAACCCTTTTTCAACAGCGGGCCAGTACTCTCTAGGGACGTTACCACCGGTAACCGTTGATTCAAAAACGAAGCCACTGCCCGGTTCGCCGGGTTCGATAACGTAGTCTATTTTTGCAAATTGACCGGATCCGCCGGATTGTTTTTTATGGGTGTAGCTGTCTTCAATGCGTTGAGTAATGGTCTCGCGGTAGGCAACTTGAGGTTTGCCGACTTCAACATCAATGCCATACGTGCGTTTTAGAATGTCAACTTTAATATCTAAATGCAATTCTCCCATGCCTTTCAGAATGGTTTCGCCACTGTCTTCGTCGGTTTCAACGCGGAAAGAAGGGTCTTCCTGAACCATTTTGCCAATGGCAATGCCCATTTTTTCAGAGCCGGCTTTGTCTTTAGGTGCTACTGCAATGGATATGACTGGGTCAGGGAAGACCATCGGTTCCAGTGTGGCTGGATTTTTTGGGTCGCATAATGTGTGTCCGGTTTGCACGTTTTTCATGCCAATTACCGCAACAATATCTCCAGCCTGAGCAGAATCAAGTTCTTCTCGCGAGTCGGCGTGCATTTCCACGATACGGCCGATACGTTCGGTTTTGCCGGTGAAGGTATTGAGTACAGTCATGCCTTTTTCCAGTTTACCGGAATAAATGCGGATAAAGGTTAACGCGCCGAAACGGTCGTCCATTATTTTGAATGCCAGGGCGCGTAATGGTTTGTCCGCATCAACTAGAGCAAATTCACCGGTTTCGTTGCCTTCCATGTCGACTTCTGGCTGAGGTTTGACTTCAGTTGGGTTGGGTAGATAGTCTACGACGGCATCAAGTACTAATTGTACGCCCTTGTTCTTAAAAGATGAGCCGCAATAGGTCGGAAAGAATGCCAGGTTGATAGTGCCTTTGCGAATACAGTTTTTTAGGGTTTCAATATCCGGTTCTTCGCCATCCAGATATTTTTCCATAACGTTGTCATCTTGTTCAACGGCGGTTTCAATCAGTTTTTCACGCCATTTTTCAACATCATCAGCCATGTCGGCGGGAACATCCTGGATCTCGTATTTCATGGGGTCGCCAGAATTATCCCAGATCCATGCTTTACGGGTTAATAAATCGACAACGCCTGTGAAATCATCCTCACGGCCAATAGGCAAGACCATAACCAAGGGAATTGCGCCGAGAACGTCTTCCACCTGTTTAACGACGCGGTAGAAATCAGCGCCTATGCGATCGAGTTTGTTGATGTAAATGATTCTGGAAACTTCTGAATCATTGGCATAGCGCCAGTTGGTTTCTGATTGAGGTTCTACGCCGCCAGAACCGCAGAATACACCAACGCCGCCATCCAGAACCTTCAATGAGCGGTAAACTTCAATGGTGAAGTCAACGTGTCCCGGGGTGTCAATGATGTTCAGCCTATGACCATTCCATTCACAGGTTGTTGCGGCTGACTGAATAGTGATGCCGCGCTCCTGTTCCTGTTCCATGAAGTCCGTAGTCGCTGCGCCGTCATGTACTTCACCGATTTTGTGAATTTTACCTGTCAGCTTGAGGATGCGTTCGGTAGTTGTCGTTTTACCGGCATCCACGTGCGCGAATATACCGATGTTTCTGTATAGCGATAGATCTGTCATGTTTGTACTCTAAAAAATGGACATAAAAAACTATTAACGCCCCGCCGAGGCAAGGTTATTGTCGGATTCATAAACGTTAGCTCAATCAGAAGGACATGCTGATTAATGTAGTGAATACTTACCGGTTTTAAAATCTTAATAAAAGACTTTAAAAAACTTCCTATTCTAACCTAAAATTTTTAAAAAACAGAGTAAATCAGCTTTTGATTCTTACACAAATACATGTAGAGCGATCTTTAGATCTATTTGCTATGTGCTAATGGTATTCTTGGTGTCAGTAATTACACTAGTTTGAGAGTAATCTATCAGACTGTATGCGAATAAATAGCCGTTTGTAAAGAACTTGTATTATCAACCAGGTAACCGCAAAACATGCCAGTGGTAAATGGAGGTTATTCGGATTTGGGCGATAACTGAATCTGTAACTCCCTTAATTTCATCAAGGCATATAAGGCTTTCAGATTCGGGCAGTGTACTTTTTCGCGTTCAGCGGCGCGAACAGTATTTCCTAAAATAACTTCTGTTTCCATGGGGTGACCTTGTTCAAAATCCAGCAGCATACTGGTTTTGTAAGGGGGCATATTACATGTGTTGCTTATGTTGGTGTTGATGATATCATCAGGTAACGGGTGGCCACTGGCCGCTGCAATAGTGCAAACTTCCTGCATTATTTCACGGATAAAGCTTTCTTGAGACTGTAAAATGTCCTTTGTAGCCAAGCCGCCGGATAATACCGACAATGGGTTAAATGGTGCATTCCAGACGCATTTTATCCAGCGGCCAGTGACAATATTATCCAGGCCAATACATTCAATACCGCTGTTGTTAAATAAGTCGATTAAGCGGCGGGTTTTGATGCTAATGCCGGACGGTAAGTTGCCCAGTGTGAGTTTTCCGTAAGCGAGATGAGTAATTACCCCCGGTTTAAGGCGATTGCAGCAAATGAAAGCGAGACCGCTGACGACTTCGTTATTGGGAAAGGCGTTTATTAATTCCTGTTCGACTTCAACACCGTTTTGAATAAAAACAATAACGGTTTGTGGCGAAACCGCATCGCGAATCAGTTCAATTCGGTTAATATCAGTAGTGATTTTACTGCAGAGTATGAGGTAATCAGCCGAACCTTTAAATTCCTCTGCTTTTGTAACAATTTGTGTCGGTTTAAAGACCCAGTTCCCTAAATCATGACTGTGGATTCTATAACCTTGGCGGATTACCGTATTGTAGTCAGAGCGGCAAACGACGGATACTTCAGCTCCCGCCTTTGATAATAATGCGCCATAAAAACCGCCGATGGCTCCGGCGCCAACAATCAAGACTTTATCGTTCATCGGGCATTGCCATAATCTGTTTTAAAAACGGAATAGTCAGTTTACGTTTAGCGGCCAGCGTTGCCTGGTCAATTTTGTCCAGTAACAGCCATAATGCGGGTAAATCACGTTCATAATGGGAAAGTAGAAAACGTCCTACATTGTCCGGTAGTGTGAATCCCATAAAGTAAGCTTTGTGAATTAAGGCTTTGATGAGCTGTTCATCATTGAGCAACTGTAGTTTTAAAGTCAGCCCCCAGCTCATACGGGTTTTCAAATCAGGAAGTTGAAACAGTAAATATTTCGGAGGACAGGATGCTGATAGCAGTAACTGATTGCCATTATCCCGATGACGATTATAAAAATTAAATAGCGCTTGCTCCCAGTCACTGTTTCCGGCTAGTTGCTCAATATTGTCCAGACACACAAGGTCTAAATTTTCCACTCCTTCCAGTATGGCGGGGTTAGCTAATTCAGTAGCGTTAAACGACAGGTAAAAAGGCGTTTTGTTTTTTTCGTTAGCGGCCAGACAGCTGGCTTTTAATAAGTGGCTTTTACCTTGACCGGCTCCACCCCAGATATAAATCTGTTGCTCATTTTGTGAGCCAATAAATTCCTGTAAGTGGGTAATGATTTCAGCATTGCTGCCGGGAAAAAAACTGTCGAAACTTTGATTACTTTGAAATTCAAATTGCAGCGGAAATTGAACAGCCATGACAGTTAATTTTTTTCTGCCTTATACACGTATAAACCGGCGGCAAAACAAAGTAGCAGACTGAGTGCGATTTCTGCGAGGGCATAATTGCGTTCTGCCTGATTAGCATAAGCTTCAGCAACGCCATGAGTAAAATAGAGTAGGCTGACATAGCTCATCCAGGTGCAGCTTTTTAAATTGCCGTTAAGCATGCCTCTGAACGGCAATAATAACGGTGTCACTGAAAACAGCAAAACCAGGGCAACCGGAAAGTGCTCTGATGGCGCCA
>CAYNIU010000097.1:0-8587 GCA_964397365.1 uncultured Methylomarinum sp.
TTAAACGCGAAGGCCGGCCTTCTGAAAGCGAGACACTCATTTCCCGTTTAATTGACCGGCCGATTCGACCACTTTTTCCTGAGTCATATACTAATGAAGTACAGATTATTGTCACCGTAGTGTCGTTGAACCCTGAAGTTGGTACAGAAATTCCTGCATTATTGGGCGCTTCGGCCGCTTTGGCAGTTTCAGGATTACCGTTTAACGGGCCGGTGGGAGCGGCGTGTGTTGGTTATAAAAATGGCGAGTATTTATTGAACCCTTCGGTTGACAAAATTAAAGACTCGCAGCTGGAACTGGTGGTAGCTGGAACTGAACATGCCGTTTTGATGGTGGAATCTGAAGCGCAACTATTATCAGAGGAAGTTATGTTGGGCGCAGTGCTGTTTGGTCATGAACAAATGCAGACTGCAATCAATGCCATTAAGGCGTTTGCCGCTGAAGTGGCAACGCCTGCTGTAGAATGGACAGCGCCGGAAGCAGAGGTGGATCTGGAAAGGCGGGTAGTTGCTGAAGTTGAAGGAGACATCCGTGCTGCATATCAAATTGCCGAAAAATTAGTCAGGCAGGATAAGCTGAATGAAATTCGTACAGCGATTGTGGAAAAGCTGACCGCTGATGAACAATACGAAGAAGGCGATATTCGTAATATCATTGAGCACCTGGAAAAGAAAGTTGTTCGCAGCTCTATTCTGAATGACAGTAAACGCATTGATGGGCGTGAGTTGGATAAAGTCAGACCAATTACGGTGAGAACCGGCGTATTGCCAAGAACTCACGGTTCAGCATTGTTTACTCGTGGCGAGACCCAGGCGCTTGTCGTGACAACACTGGGGACAGATCGTGATGCCCAGATTATTGATGCTCTGTCAGGTGAATATAAAGAACCGTTCATGTTGCATTACAATTTTCCTCCTTATTGTGTTGGTGAAACAGGATTTATTGGATCACCAAAACGACGTGAGATAGGGCACGGTCGTTTAGCTAAACGTGGCGTTAGCGCGGTTCTTCCAAATATGGAGGAGTTTCCTTATGTGATTCGTGTCGTTTCCGAGGTGACAGAATCGAACGGTTCCAGTTCTATGGCTTCAGTTTGTGGCAGCAGTCTGGCATTAATGGATGCCGGTGTGCCGATCAAGGCACCGGTTGCCGGAATCGCGATGGGGCTGATTAAAGAAGGCGATCAATTTGCCGTTCTTTCTGACATCATGGGAGATGAGGATCATCTGGGTGATATGGATTTTAAAGTGGCCGGCTCAGAAGAAGGTATTACTGCCTTGCAAATGGATATCAAGATTGACGGTATTACCGCGGAAATCATGAAAACCGCTTTAGAGCAAGCAAAACAGGGACGGTTGCATATTCTGGGTGAAATGAACAAAGCGTTGTCAACGACGCGCGAAGAAATGTCTGATTTTGCACCAAGAATTATTTCTTTTAAAATTGATCCCAGTAAAATTCGTGAGGTAATCGGTAAAGGCGGTGCGACAATTCGTGGAATTACCGAGCAAACCGGCGCCAGTGTTGACCTGACTGATGATGGTATGGTGAATGTTGCTTCAGTTGATAAGGCGGCAGGTGAAGAAGCGCGTCGTATCATTGAAGAAATTACCGCTGAGGTTGAAGTGGGTAAGACTTACGAAGGTAAGGTTGTCCGGTTAATGGATTTTGGCGCTTTTGTAACCATTCTGCCGGGAAAAGACGGTTTGGTGCATATTTCGCAGATTTCTGATGAACGTGTGGAAAAAGTCAGCGATAAATTGGCTGAAGGCGATATGGTGAAAGTCAAAGTGCTTGAAATTGACCGTCAGGGGCGGGTCAGGCTGAGTATGAAAGCAGTCGCCACAGAAGAAGGATAAAGTTATACTGTTTAAAACTGAGAAGGGCCGTAAGGCCCTTTTTTGTGTGAGCCAGGAAAATATGTTGCCGAAAGAAATATTTGACCCTAATTGCAGTCATTGTCCACGACTCACTGAGTTTTTGTGTGAGCTTAGACAAAAATATCCCGATTATCATGTAAAACCGGTAGCGCCATTTGGTGATCTGGAAGCACAGTTATTGATCGTGGGATTGGCGCCCGGTATGCATGGTGCTAATGCGACCGGTCGTCCTTTTACGGGTGATTATGCTGGATTGCTATTATATGAGACATTGTATGAGTTCGGGTATAGTAATCAGCCTGAATCGACTTCGTTAAATGATGGTTTGCAATTAAAAAACTGCCGGATCACCAATGCTGTAAAATGTTTGCCGCCACAAAATAAACCAACCGGCATTGAAATTAATTGCTGTAATCAGTATTTGGCTGAAGAAATTAAAATCTTAGTGGAAAATGCTGTGATACTGGCATTAGGAAGTATTGCTCATCGAGCCGTGTTGAAAGCTTATAATTTAATATTAAGCAGTGCTAAATTTGCCCATAATCAGCGTTTTGATTTGCCGGATGGTAAAATATTGGTGAGTTCCTATCACTGTAGTCGCTATAATGTGCAAACCAAAAGGCTTACAAAGGATATGTTTGCAGATGTTTTTAAAACCATTGAATCCGTAATTTAAAACTGTGTCCGACGAACAGGCTAAAACTGAATTGGCAGCTTGCAGCTCCAGATCCACGCTAAGTAGCAGCACTTCTGTGGGCAATGTTGGAGCTTTTTTAAGAAACCTTACAAGTCGGCCGGGTATTTATAAAATGCTTGATGACAAGGGTGAAATTATTTATATCGGTAAGGCCAAAAACTTAAAAAACCGGGTTTCCAGTTATTTTCGCAGCCAATCGGTTTCACCTAAACAGCAGGCCATGGTGGCTAAAGTGGCGGCTATTGATGTTATCGTGACACACACAGAAGGTGAAGCTTTATTGCTGGAAAGTCAACAGATTAAACGCTATAAACCACGGTATAACATCTGTCTGAGAGATGATAAATCCTACCCTTATGTTTTTATTTCAAGTTTCCATGATTTCCCCCAGATTACTTTTCATCGAGGCACAAAAAAAAGAAAAGGACGATATTTTGGGCCGTATCCCAGTGCCGGTGCTGTTAAAGAAACCTTAAAATTGTTACAAAAAATTTTTCCAGTCAGGCAGTGCGATGATTCTTATTACAATAATCGCTCCAGACCGTGTTTGCAGTATCAAATTGAGCGTTGCACAGCGCCTTGTGTGGGTTTGGTCAGTCGGGAAAAATATCAGCAAGATGTGGATAACACTATTCTGTTTCTTGAAGGCAAAGGCAATCAGCTGATTGATTTATTGATAACGAAGATGGAAAGTGCTTCTGCAAAGCTGGAGTTTGAACAGGCTGTCACCTTTCGAGATCAGATTGTAAGATTGCGATCAGTATTGGAAAAACATTTTGTTCATGGTGAAAAAGGCGATGTCGATATTATTGCCTGTGCAACCATGGTGGGTATTGCTTGTGTACAGATATTTTTTATTCGTAAGGGTCAGAACCTTGGGAATAAACTATTTTTTCCAAAAATATCAACAAACTATGGCGCTGGAAGCATTTTACAGGCATTTATTGCCCAATATTATCTTGATAAACAGCCACCCAATGAATTGATTGTCAGCCACCCCCTTAGTGAGTCTGAGTTATTAGCAGAGGTTTTGTCGACTCAGGCCAAACATTCAGTGACTATTACTTCAAAGGTAAGAGGGGAAAGGCTGAAATGGTTGCAAATGGCGGCCGTTAATGCTGATAATTCTCTGTTGAGCAAAATATCCGATAAACAAGGGATTTATGCCCGGTTTTTGAGTTTGCAGGAGGAGTTGGCTGTTGCGGAGTTACCCACACGTCTGGAATGTTTTGATATTAGTCATATCCAGGGGGAACAAACAGTTGCTTCCTGTGTAGTGTTTGATCATGAAGGCCCGGTAAAGTCAGCTTATCGTCGTTTTAATATTGAGGGTATTACACCGGGTGATGATTATGCGGCTATTTACCAGGCAGTATTCAGACGTTTTAAACGTTTGCAACAAGGGGAACATTTGCCACCGGATATTTTGTTTATTGATGGCGGTAAAGGACAGGTGAATGAAGCACAAAAGGCATTGACAGAATTGGGGCTAAATAATGTTATGATAGTCGGGGTTTCAAAAGGGCCGGATCGAAAATCCGGTATGGAAAAAATTATTCTGGTCGAACAGGAACAGCCTGTTGATATCAGTCCCGGTGCCAGTGCATTATTGTTAATCCAACATATTCGGGATGAAGCTCATAGATTTGCTATTACCGGGCACAGACAAAGACGAGCTAAAATTAAAACCCAATCAGTACTGGAAAGCATTAAAGGGCTGGGGCCAAAACGAAGGCGGGTTTTATTAAAACAATTTGGAGGACTGCAAGGTGTTTCCAGTGCAGGTGTTGATGCATTGGCCGGTGTAGATGGAATAAGTCTACAATTAGCTCAAAGAATTTACGATATATTTCACCATCCAGATGGCACAAATTTTTAATTTACCAACCTGTTTAACTTTATTGCGGATTGCTTTGATTCCTTTGCTGGCAATTGTTTTTTATTTGCCGTGGGAATATTCAAATATTGCTTGTACTGCAATTTTTATTATTGCGGGTATTACTGATTGGCTCGATGGTTATTTAGCTAGAAAAATGCACCTTGAGACCGCATTCGGTGCTTTTTTAGATCCGGTTGCAGATAAATTAATGGTGGCTTTTGTTTTGGTTTTGCTGGTGCAGTCTGAGGGAACCGCCTATTTGGCAATTCCGGCAGCCGTCATTATAGGCCGGGAAATCACTATAGCCTCATTGAGAGAGTGGATGGCTGAGATTGGGCAACGGGCCAAAGTCAAAGTTTCTCAGTTAGGGAAATGGAAGACCACCGCTCAAATGGTGGCTATTGGGTTTCTGTTATATAGACAGGATTTTCTGGGATTGCCAATTAATGTAATGGGGTACTGGTTGCTTTATGTGGCCGCCATATTAACTTTATGGTCAATGTTTAATTATTTGTTAGCCGCATTGTCAACTTTAAGAGAATAAATGTTGTTTAGGATGGTGTACGAAATAACATCGCTAATTCGCTTGTTTTTTTAGATCGTTATGGTAACTGTTTTAGGTGTTGCCCCTGTCTTCTGCAACCGTGCAGGGATTGGATACGAACATAAATTCAAGCTAATTGCCGGACATTTTCAGTACATATTCCCTAATGAATTTAAACGTAAAGAAGTTTATTTGAAAACAGCAGGTAAAGCTGAATATAAAAGAAATGGATAAGGAAAAAGAGAGTCAACAGAAGAAAAATATCACGCAGGATGATATTTTACTGGCATCATTAAAGCTTTTTTCAGAGAAGGGTTATTTTAATACCTCGTTAACTGATATAAAAGAGGCAGCCGGAATCAAAACAACAAGCGGGATTTATCAATTTTTCAAGACCAAACAGGCCATTGCTGTTGCTTTATATGAAAACATCATTGATAGTTTGAATATTTCTATTGATGATATCCGTCGAAGAAACAGGAAATCATCTGAACAACTAAGGGAAATAGTTGATTTAATGTTCAGGTTAACTGATGATGCGCCTGAAATTATGAAGTTTTTACTGCTGATTAATATTGATGAGTTTTTGCCGGAGGAAAAACCTTTACTGGAAACAGCTCCATTTATCAAAATCAGACGTATTTTTCAGAATGGAATTAATGACGGAGAGATTCGAGCTATCGACCCGGTAATGGCGTACAGTTATTTTTTTGGTGTTATTAACCAGGCATTAAAAATGGTTTTGTTGGGTATATTAGATAAACAGGCGGATAGTTATCAAACACAAGTCTGGATGACAGCCTGGGGTTGTGTGGTTAAAAAATGATAACACTTCAACAATGGATGAAAGAATACCGGAAACTCATAATTGACATGGAGGTGATGAGTGTGAATATTGTAGGGATCAATCTAAGCCATGGAATTTTTTTAACAGCATTATTTGCCAACACCTTTACCAGACCTCCCCCTGTCTGATCTGATATGTACCGAAATTTTATGTGTGGCGGGTATACAAATATCAAGTTAATTTCATGAAATGAGAAAAATTAATGTCAGCTTCCACATTTGTCATTTTTTCCACCTATAATAAAGCCAGAGATATGTCTGTAATGATAATTACAGGGTGTCGTGAATTATATATGGATTTTACGGTATTAATGCCTGTCAGTTTTTATGGGCTGATATTGTAGTTGGCGGCGTAGTTACGATGTAGCTGTTTTGGTTGTGGCTTTAGTAAGGTTATAAGCGGGTTTCAGTAATGTTAAAGTGTATAAACAGAAATGTAGTTTTGTGTCTTGTATTATCATTGATGGCTGGGTGTGATAGCGTTGAGCAAAACGATACTGATTTTTTGAAGAAAGGAGTGGATCTATATTCAAAAGGTGAATATGCAAAAGCTAAACTGGAACTGAAAAATGCCATTCAGAAGAACCCCGAGGCAGCCGAGTCTTATTATTACATGGCGTTGTTAAATGAAAAGGCGCGTAATTTTAGAGCGATGCGAACTAATTTGCAGGAAGCGATCAAGTTGGATTCTGAAAATATAGATGCCAGAGTAAAGCTTGCCAAAGTGCATTTGTTATTCAATGATACTGATAAATCGCTCACTGTCGTTGAATCTATTCTCGAACGTCAGCCAGAAAACCTGGCTGCACTGACCATTAAAGCCCAGATCTTGGAAAGTCAGGAAAAAACCAAAGAGGCTATGGGTTTGGTTGATTTGGTATTATCAAAAGACCCGGACTATATTGATGCGTTGGCGTTGAAAATAGTTATCTTGATGAAAAAACAGGATTATGATGATGCGTTGGCTGTTATAAAACACGGTCTAAGCGTTGATAGTCACAACATTTCATTCTATTTATTAAAAATCCGCTTAGATAATGCAAGAGATGATATTAAGGCCGTAATTAATGATTATCAGTCTTTGTTAAAACTTTATCCTGACAATGATGCTATAAAGTATGCATTGGTCAGAGTCTATGTAAAGAATGGCGAAAAAACCAAGGCTGAAAGTATTTTAAGAAATGTGATTAAGGAAAAACCAGGAGATAGTAAGGCAAAGTTGATTTTATTAGAGTTTCTTGCTGATTCAAATCGCGATGAGGCTTTTAAACAATTACAGGTCTTTTTAGCAGATAAAAATATTACCGATAAAATTGATTTTGCCAAATGGGCTCTGTCAAAGAATAACAGAAGTATTGCTAATAAAATACTTAATGAAATTGTTGCTGAAGAAGATAGTAAACAAAAGCAAACAGCTTTGTTTATATTAGCAAGTACAAGTTTTCAACAACAGGATTATGAAAAAGCAGAGGCTTTGGCTGAAAACATTTTGCAGTTAAATCCCGACTATATTGACGCCAAAATTTTAAAGGCGGGTATTTTGCTGGCTAAGGAAAAATATTCGGAAGCAGAAGAGTTGCTTAATAATATTTTGTGGGAAAAGCCTGATTCAGATAAGGCGATGGTGCTGTTAGCTAAAATATATCTTGATCGCGGTGAAAACAGCAAAGCAAACAAAAAATATGTTGAAGCGCTTGAAATAAACCCTGCCAACATACAGGCGCTTATGCCGGTTATTGATAAAGCGATTAAAAACAAGCATAACGATTATGCCAGGGAGTTGCTACAAAAAGCATTGTTTAAAAATAGTCAACGCTTGGATTTAATAGAAATCCTGGTGAAACTTGATATTGCCGATAAAAACTGGGAGGCTGCGGAAAAGTTAATAAAATGGCTGGAAACCCAGAAAAATGGTCGATTATTAGGACGTTTTCTGACAGCACAGATGCTGAATCAGCAGGAAAAGTGCCAACAGGCTATTAACATATATGAAGATATTTTAAAAGAATATCCTTGGCAAACGGCTTCTTTAAGTGCAATGGCGCAATGCCATGAACGACTTAAAACAAGGCCTGAAATGGTTAAATTTCTTAATCGTTTTATCGAACAGAACCCAGAAAATATTTCTGCATATTTGCTGAAAAAGCGGTTGCTGGTTTTGGATGGTAAGCAAAATCAGGCTATTGATCTTTTGAAAGAAATGCTGGAAATGAGAGGAAATTTATCCAGCGTATATTGGGAATTGGCAGAATTGTATAGAAAAAGAGGCAACATGAAGGCGGCGCTCGACAGTTATCAACAAGGACTGAAAAAGCAGCCAAATGATATACAGTTATTATTGGCTTTAGCCTCTTATTACGAACAACAGCAGAAATTTGTTCAGGCTGTTAGTGAATACGAACGGATTCTGCATATAATGCCTACATTGGCAGTTGCCAGAAATAATTTGGCTGCAATACTTTTAATGCAGGATTCCGAAAATAATATAGAAAAAGCGGTTGCATTGACTAAAAATTTTAGACAATCCGAACAACCTTATTTTTTGGATAGCTATGCATGGGCACAGTTTAAGAAAGGTAATATCAATAATGCCTATACCGCTTTAAAAAAAGTTATTGTATTGGCTCCTGAGGTGCCGGTATTCAGATATCATCTGGCTGAGGTATATCATCAGCAAAATGATCGGTCGAACGCTATTATGGAGCTGCGAGAGGTTATGCGTTTGAGTAAACGAGATGAAT
>CAYNIU010000098.1:0-8496 GCA_964397365.1 uncultured Methylomarinum sp.
TGACCGGCCCACATTGGGGTTACCGGCGTAAAGCCCGTATGGGGGTTAAATATGTCGCTAAAAAAGGCCGGGTACTGGTTGGATTCAGAGAACGTCGTAATCCGTTTCTGGCGGAAATCGAGAGTTGTAAGGTCATGCATCCGCTTGTCGGTGAAAAGTTGATGGATTTGTCGGCTATGATTGGCAGTTTGACCGTTAAAGACAAGATTCCTCAGATTGAAGTGGCTATTGGCGATGAGGACTGTGTGTTGGCTTTTCGAGTGTTGGAAGCGCCGACTGCTGAAGATAAACAAATCATGAGCGATTTTGGTCGGGAGCATGGCATCAGTATCTGTTTACAGCCAAAAGGGCCGGATACTATTGCGCCCATTCCAGGCGACCCGGAAGTGACGCCGACTTATACGTTGCCAGACCAGCAACTGCAGTTTATATTTCGTCCCGCCATGTTTACTCAAGTTAATTATGAAATTAACCGGAAAATGGTCAATCGTGCCATTGAAGCATTAGAACTGAACGAAAATGATAATGTGCTGGATCTGTTCTGTGGGCTGGGTAATTTTACCTTGCCAATGGCGACCAGAGCAGGGCATGTGGTTGGGGTTGAAGGTGACTTACCGCTGGTTAAGCATGCCCGGGAAAATGCCCGGCTGAATGAGCTGAATAATGTCGATTATTATGTGGCTGATTTAACCAAGGATGTCAGTGAGCAGCAATGGAGTAAGCAAAAATTCAATAAGGTTTTGCTTGACCCCTCCAGGGCCGGCGCTGCGGAAGTATTGCATAATTTCAAACACTGGAATCCGGATCGTATTGTTTATGTGTCCTGTAACCCGTCTACATTGGCTCGTGATAGCGGCATTCTGGTGAATGAGCTGGGCTACAAATTGATTAAGGCGGGGGTTATGGATATGTTTCCGCAAACAGGGCATGTAGAATCTATTGCTTTGTTTGAGAAATAATGGACAGCACTTCTCTGGATATTTCAATTAGCGAACAGCGTTTGTATCTGTTTGAAAATGGAAAGACTATCAAAACATACCCGGTGTCCACGGCCAAAAACGGGCCGGGTGAGTTGATGGGGAGTGAATGCACCCCCATAGGTTGGCATAAAATCCGCGCTAAAATCGGTGCCGGTCAACCTATAAATAGTGTTTTTGTTGGACGCCGACCAACAGGCGAAATTTATACAGAGGAGCTGGCGCGACAATATCCGCAGCGTGATTGGGTACTGACTAGAATACTGTGGCTGGGCGGTCTGGAAGTGGGCAAAAACCGTTATGGCAAAGTCGATACCAGTTGGCGTTATATTTATATACATGGTTGTCCGGATCATTTAATCCAGGGAAAACCGGAATCGCACGGTTGTATTCGGATGAAAAATGCTGATGTAATAGATTTATTCAACTGTGTTGCTAACGGTTGTCCCGTTTATATTCACAGATAGGGAAGCTGAAAATATGCCCAGAATCATATTAGGCATTGAATATGACGGTAGTCGGTTTCACGGTTGGCAATGGCAAACCGGTAAACGCACGGTGCAATCTGAATTGCAAGCTGCACTCAGTAAAATTGCCAATCAACCGGTTACAGTGATTTGTGCCGGCCGTACAGATGCCGGTGTACATGCATTAGAACAGGTGGTGCATTTCGATACTGTTGCAGAACGTGATTTACATGCCTGGGTGATGGGCGGCAACAGCCAGTTAGCGGATGATGTGCGTATTACCTGGGCGCAATACGCTATCGAAGATTTTCATGCACGGTACAGCGCCATTGCCCGTTTTTATCGCTATATTATTCTTAATCGGCCGATGAAATCAGCATTATTAAGAACCCAGGTGACCTGGTGTTATGATCCTCTGGATGAAAGCAAAATGCATCAGGCGGCGCAAACACTGATTGGCGAACACGATTTTTCTTCATTTCGCGCTCACGGTTGTCAATCCAAAAGTCCCAATCGGTTAATGCACTTTATTCATGTCTATCGGCAGCAGGAAAAGGTGATAATGGATATTTCCGCCAATGCCTTTGTTCATCATATGGTCAGAAATATTGCCGGGGTGTTGATGGAAATAGGTAAAGGAAAAAAGCCGGTTGACTGGACTGAACAGTTATTGCAGGTGAAAGACAGAGAGCAGGGTGGGGTAACCGCGCCGCCTTATGGTTTATATCTGGGCGCGGTTTGTTATCCTGATCAATATGGAATTGTCAGGCACCCCGTATTTAAGCATTTACCTGAAGATGCCAGACGTTTTGATTGATCCTGAGGAGATAGATGTCCAGATATTGTGTTTTTAGTTATCCTTGACTGGTGTTAATATTGGCGGCTACTAAAACGACAGATATATAAGCAATCATGTTTGATGTGAATAATTATTTTTCTTTTGCGGTACACGGTGCAGCTGGCGGTCATGGGGAAGGAGTTGCCAGTAGTGTTGAGCAATTTCTGACTTTTTTGGAAACACTGTCGGATAAACCGGCTGCGGATATTTTTACTGCGATTATGCCGGGCATTTCAGCAATGGAAAATATTCATCCGTTGCTTGTACACTTCCCCATTGCATTTTTTAGTGCTTTTGTTTTGATCGATATTGCCGGCAGTGTAGCGGGAAAACAAAGTTGGCGACAGGCGGCTGGATGGTTTCTGTATTGTGGGACTATCATGGCGATCGTGACGGTTATTGCTGGTCTTCAGGCAGCCGAATCGGTTGCACATGGAGAGAATGTTCACGATATTATGGAACGGCATGAGCATTTGGGGATTACTGTTTTAGTATGGTCATCAGTATTGTCATTGTGGCGAATTTTTAGTCGTGGTGTCATTAAAGACGGGGCTAATGTATTTTATTTAACGTTGGTAGCGCTGTTAGGCGTTTTGGTGGTTTTTACGGCTGACTTAGGTGGTTTGATGGTTTATCACTATGGCGTTTCAGTGTCTTCTGAAAACACGACGATGATGGAATATTTTAGTGAACATCAACATTCGCATTGAAGTCTGTAGAACCATGAGCACAATCCTTGCTTCATGATACAAAGTTTATCCTCAGCCTTCGCCAGACACAGTTCCAAGGCGGTTCTTGATGTCGCTTGATTACGCCACACTGGATTCATTACGCAACAAACACCCAGCCTGGCGATTGCTGAGTAGTCCTCATGCACCTTTGATAATTAGTTTTTTTTACAGGTTTTTTGTCAGTCGCAATCGCCGGATTGCGGCGCAGGCGAATTTGGTTGAAGCTCTGGAAGATGAATTATTCGCTTTGCGCGAGCAACTGGGGACGGAGCATTTTCCCAAGTCAGCATTGGACTATCTGAATGATTGGGCAGCGCCGGAAAAAGGCTGGTTGCGCAAGTTTTACCGGCAGCAGTCTGATGAAGTTCAGTTTGATTTGACGCCCGCCGCCGAGAAAGCTATACGTTGGCTAGAATCTCTCGGTAAACGTCAGTTCGTTGGTACCGAATCCAGACTGTTGATGTTGTTCGATTTACTTAAACAGTTAGATGAAGGAAGTCGGGCCGATCCCGGGCAAAGGCTTAAAGAGTTGCAGAAGCGCCGGGCGGAAATTGATCGTGAGATTGCTCAAGTGGTTCAGGGCAATATCAATGTCTTGGATGAGACCGCTTTAAAAGACCGTTTTATGCAGTTTTCTCAGCAGGCCCGCGAATTATTGTCCGATTTTCGAGAGGTAGAATATAACTTCCGTCAGCTGGATCGTCGTGTTCGTGAGCGGATTGCTCAATGGGACGGACAAAAAGGCGAATTACTGGAAGCTATTATGGGAGAACGTGATGTTATCGCTGATTCTGATCAGGGTAACAGTTTTCGAGCTTTTTGGGATTTTCTGATGTCGCCGGAACGGCAGGAACAGTTCAGTGAAATGCTGGAGAAAGTGTTGCAGTTACCGGCTATTGAAGAATTGAATCCAGATAAACGAACCCGCCGAATCCATTATGACTGGCTGGAAGCAGGGGAACATACGCAACGCACTGTCGCTCAGTTATCTCAGCAATTGCGACGGTTTTTGGATGATCAGGCGTGGTTGGAGAACCGCCGGATTATGGATATTCTGCGGGGTATTGAAAATAAAAGCCTGGAAATGCGGGATGATTTATTGAGCACTCGTACCACACAGAATTTTATGCTGATGGATGAACTATGCGTCAGTATTAATCTGCCGATGGAAAAGCCCTTATATAAGGCGCCGGTCAAACTCAAGTTGGCAGATATTCAATTACAGGAAGGTGATGAAAGGATTGATGCCAGCGCTCTGTTTTCACAAGTTGTGGTGGATAAGATTGCGATTGCCCGGCATATCCGTCAGTCGTTGCAAAATAAGGCGCAGGTGACGTTATCGGAATTGTGCCGCAGTCGGCCTTTGCAATTAGGACTGGCAGAATTACTGGCCTATCTGGAGCTGGGTGGCGAACAGGCGGCCGGTCGTCAATTGAAAATGGTTGTGGATGAAACAGTGGAAGAATACCTGGAATGGCAGACTGAGATGGAAACGGGGGAAACAATTTACCGAAAAGTCAGATTGCCGCGCATTATTTTCCTGGCGAAACATTAGAGCAAAATGAATGTAGGAAACATTATGGCCGAAACACCCGGCAATGAGCAGTCGATAGCTTTATCGACGATACTCATTAGTTTGTTGAAGGGCGTTATTTACCAAGACAGCGATCCCCAACGTTGGAACTCATTAATTCATTTGCAGGCCAGGGTACGTGATTATGTCAATGTGCTGGGATTGGAGTTGATACTGGATGAAGCCGAAGGCTATGCTTTTTTACGTTCACAGCAAATGGAACAAAACACGGATAATTCTACGCAGGCAGCGCCTCGGCTGGTGGCCAGAAGACCCTTGTCTTTTCCGGTTAGTTTATTGTTGGCATTGCTGCGTAAAAAATTGGCCGAAGTGGATGCCGGAGGAGGGGAAACACGGCTTATTCTGAGTCGCGATGAAATGATCGAACTGATACGAGTGTTTTTGCCGGATAGCAGTAACGAGGCCAAACTGGTTGATCAACTTGACCGCCATATCAACAAAATAATTGACCTGGGGTTTTTACGTCGCCTTAAACAAGCGACTAATCAACAACCCCATTATGAAGTCCGGCGTATTATCAAAGCTTTTGTCGATGCCCAGTGGTTGGCGGAATTTGACCAGCGGTTGGCGCAATATCAACAACAATTAAAAAAGAGTGAACCGGCGGATGACTGAACCCCATAATCTTGAACTGGATTTTATTGCCGATGACAAATTAAGCGGTTTCCGTCTGGAACGGTTGGAAGTATTTAATTGGGGAACCTTTGACGGGAAAATATGGAGCCTCAATTTGAAAGGGCAAAATAGCTTGTTGACCGGAGACATCGGTTCCGGTAAATCCACCTTGGTGGATGCCGTGACTACCTTGCTGGTGCCGGCGCAACGGGTTGCTTACAACAAGGCCGCCGGTGCCGGACAGAAAGAACGTTCCTTGAGGTCCTATGTACTGGGCTATTATAAATCCGAACGCAATGAAACGGCAGGAAAGGCCAAACCGGTGGCTTTGCGCGATCAAAGCAGCTATTCAGTGATTTTGGGGGTATTTCGTAATCGAGGCTATGATCAGACAGTGACTCTGGCCCAGGTTTTCTGGGTGAAAGATGTACAGGGTCAGCCTGAACGCTTTTTTGTTGGAGCGGAAAGAGAATTGAGTATCAGTCGTGATTTCTCCGGTTTTGGTACAGAAATGATCGCGTTACGTAAACGCTTGCGTCAATCTACTGTTGAAATCAAAGATAGTTTTCCACCTTATGGCGCCTGGTTTCGTCGCCGTTTCGGTATTGATAACGAACAGGCGCTGGATTTGTTTCATCAGACTGTTTCGATGAAGTCGGTTGGCAACTTGACCGATTTTGTGCGTGCTCACATGCTGGAGCCCTTTGATATTGCACCGCGCATTAAAGCGCTGATTGATCATTTTGATGACCTTAATCGGGCGCATGAAGCGGTATTAAAAGCCAAACAACAAATCAAACTGTTGATGCCGTTGATTGCTGATTGTGATCGACATCAACAATTGAATGAACAGGCCCATCGTTGGCGGCATTGTCGGGATGCGTTAACATCTTATTTCTCCTCAGAAAAATTATCTTTGCTGGAACAGCGGCTTGAGCGTCTGAAAACCGAGCAGAACAAATTTCGAAACAAAATTCAGGGTTTAAAAGAAACAGTCAGCAGGCAACGCCGAGACGAAGCTGAACTGAAACAGCAGATCGCTGATAATGGCGGCGACCGTATCGAACGCCTGAAAAATCAGATTGAAGAGACCCAACTGCAACAGGATAAACGCCGGGAACGGGCACGGCGCTATGGACAATTGCTGGAACCGCTGGAATTGCAATCGACAGAAACAGAAGATCAATTTTTAGTCCAGCGGCTGGAATTGCAACAGCGCAAGGAGCAGATTCTGCAACAACAATCTGCTTTACAAAATCAGCATACCGAAATCAATGTTTTATTTACTCAGAAAAGGCAGCAATACCAGCAACTGATTGCTGACATTACCAGTCTCAAATCCCGTCGCAGTAATATTGAACAGGCGCAAATCAATATTCGTGATGCCTTGTGTCAGGCATTGCAACTGGATGAATCGCGCCTGCCTTTTGTCGGTGAACTAATTCAGGTCAAGGAAGAGGAAAAACTCTGGCAAGGGGCGATTGAACGGTTATTGCGCAATTTTGGTTTGTCTCTGTTGGTGCCAGATAGCTATTATGCCCAGGTTTCTTCCTGGGTGGATCAAACCCACTTGCGTGGACGACTGGTGTATTACCGGGTCAGAGATAAACAGCAGCGCTCCCTGCCGGGTTTGCATCCGGATTCGCTGGTGTATAAATTGTCTATTAAACCGGATTGTGAATTTTATGCTTGGCTGGAGATGGAAATTGCTCATCGTTTTGATGTGGCCTGTTGTCAGGATCAGGCACAATTTCGCCGTGAAAAAAAGGCAATCACCCGGCAAGGACAGATAAAATCTGCCGGCGAACGGCATGAAAAAGATGACCGTCATGCTATTAACGATCAGCGTCGCTATGTGCTGGGCTGGAATAACCGTGACAAAATCGCCGCTTTGGAGAAGGAAGCCGAACAACTTGAAAATATGATCACTGATCTTGCCGGTGAGATCAGTGTACTGGAAAAAAAATTGAAGGATCTTGCTGACGTTTTAACCGCACTGGACAAGCTAGAGGAATATCAGGATTTTCAGGATTTGGACTGGCAACCGTTAGTTTTGATTATCGCACAACTCAAGGAAGATCTCAGACAACTGGAGTCAGCATCGGATTTGTTGCAGACACTGACAGAAAAACTGGCAGCGCTGGAGGAAATCCGGAGGGAAAGCGAAAATCAACTGGAAGCAACTCAGGATATTCACTCAAAAACCGAACAAAAATATCAGGATGCACAATCATTACAACAGCAAATTGATGAGTTTTTGCAGACTGAAGAGAGCATAAACAATCAGCTTTATTTTGCTGAATTAGATCAACTTCGACGGCAGGCATTAGGGGATCATACGTTGACCGTGGAATCCTGTGATAACAGGGAGCAGGATTTGCGTAAATGGTTACAGGAAAGGATAGATAACGAAGACCGGAAAATAAAAACTTTACGCGATCGCATTATTAAATCCATGAGTGATTACAAAACCGGATTTCCATTGGAAACCAAAGAGGTGGATGCGGCTCTGGAAGCAGCCGATGAATACCGGCAAATGCTGGCGGAACTGGAAGCCGATGGTCTGCCCCGCTTTGAAGCCCGGTTCAAGGAATTACTGAATGAAAATACCATTCGCGAAGTGGCTAATTTTCAGTCGCAATTGAATCGTGAACGGGAAACCATTAAAGAACGCATTGCCCGCATCAATGAATCATTGACTCAAATTGATTACAATCCAGGGCGCTATATTTTACTGGAAGCCCAGCCGACATTGGATGCTGATATTCGTGATTTTCAAAGCGAGTTGCGCAGTTGTACCGAAGGAACGCTGACGGGTTCGGAGGATGAACAATATTCAGAAGTCAAATTTCTTCAGGTCAGGCAGATTATCGAACGTTTTCGTGGTCGCGAAGGTTTATCTGATTTGGATAAGCGCTGGAGCGGTAAGGTGACCGATGTCCGCAACTGGTTTACTTTTGCTGCGTCCGAACGCTGGCGTGAAGATAATAGCGAGTATGAGCATTATTCGGATTCTGGCGGCAAATCCGGCGGCCAAAAAGAAAAACTAGCTTATACCATTCTGGCGGCCAGTCTGGCGTATCAATTCGGTCTGGAGTGGGGCGAATTGCGTTCCCGTTCATTTCGCTTTGTCGTTATCGACGAAGCTTTTGGCCGGGGTTCGGATGAATCCGCTGAATATGGACTCAAGCTGTTTGAAAAACTCAATCTGCAATTATTGATTGTGACCCCGTTACAAAAAATCCACATTATCGAACCTTATGTAGCCAGCGTC
>CAYNIU010000099.1:0-8396 GCA_964397365.1 uncultured Methylomarinum sp.
CGCCATGCTGTTGCGCAGCCCAGGCCAATATAGCAGTCAGCTTTGCCGCCTGTACAGATTTAAAAACGCCCCGGGTGGCAAAGGCCATGGCCGGACGAAAATCAACTGAAACAAACACTGGTCTCTCTCTTTCTTCTCTGAAAACCTTGGTGTGTGTCTTACCGGTACGCGCGGTCACTCGCCAATCAATACTGCGAATATCATCACCAGGTTGATACAGGCGCACCTCATCAAATTCCATACCTCGCCCTTTAAAGCGGGATAAATAACTACCACTTTGTCCACTACGGATTTGATTCTGATGACAATTTAATGCCGAGGCCGACTGCGAGAGATCAACCAGTGTTTTTAAATGAACCTCAATCCGATTATTGTCACTCTCTTGCACTGCTTTCATTTATGGCACAGCAATTCTGGCAATCAACTCTTTAATCAAATGATCGGTAGAAATCCCTTCCGCTTCCGCTTCGTAGGACAAAATCAGCCGATGTCGCAGTACATCATAAGCCATATCCTGAATATCTTCCGGGCCGACAAAATCGCGCTGCTGCAACCAGGCTTTGGCCCGGGCACAACGATCCAGAGCAATACTGGCGCGGGGACTAGCTCCGTATTGCAACCAGGAACCCAGGTCTTCGCCATAAACTCCGGGATTACGGGTCGCCAAAACCAGTTGTAACAGATAGTGCTCGAGACTGTCCGCCATATAAATATCCAGCACTTCCTGGCGTGCTTTGAACAAGGCTTGTTGGCTGATAGGAGGTAGCTGATTTTGTTGCTGCTGAAATTGACCTCTGGCTTCAGCTCTGGCCAAATGTAAAATATCTTTTTCATGTCCGGCCTGCGGATAATCAATTTTTACATGCAGTAAAAACCGATCCAGTTGTGCTTCTGGCAGTGGGTAAGTCCCTTCTTGTTCAATCGGATTCTGAGTTGCCATCACCATGAACAGCGTCGGTAACGGGTAGGTCGTACCGCCGACGGTGATCTGCCTTTCCGCCATGGCTTCCAGTAAAGCCGCTTGAACCTTGGCAGGAGAGCGATTAATCTCATCGGCCAGAATCAAATTATGAAATAACGGGCCTTTTTGGAATTCAAAAGACCCTTGTTGGGGTCGGTATATTTCCGTTCCGGTTAAGTCGGCCGGTAATAAGTCCGGGGTGAATTGTACCCGATGAAAATCCGCTTCAATGCCTCGGCTTAAGACATTAATCGCACGGGTTTTAGCCAGACCGGGCGCTCCCTCCACCAGTATATGTCCGTCAGCCAACAATCCCACCAGCATTCTTTCAACCAGCACATCCTGGCCAATAATCTGTCTGTGGATATAGGATTTAAGCTGTTGCAGAGCGATCTGTGCAGTACTTTGACTCGTTTCAGACATGATTGATTCTAATTTCCTTTTTGGCTTTGATTTCCGGAGTTCAGACGAAACATTTTATGTAAAGTTCCCTATTGTATAAACTGCATATTCATTTTCATAATCGAATTGTTAAAACATGTCTCAATACAAAACTGCTCCGACGACCAGTCAAGAACTGCCGCCGGGAACGGTGTTTATCGTTGTCAATGAAGCCGCTGAACGTTCAGCAATTCCCGCTCCATCCAAATGACACAAATATCCTGGCGCAAAAGCAGAATGACAGGCCGATGGGGTTCTTAAGGGTGCAGAAGAGCCCACGGATGGAACCCCCCGTAAAAAATGATTGGCTTTGTCCCCCTGAAAACCTCATTCTGAACAACTTCAGTCATGGCTTTTATTATGACGTATTGTGCAAGGTAGTCTTGTATGGCAAGGTTGTCGGCTCAAGCCCGTTGGCAATGCCCAGGTATAAGGCTTCCCAATCAGGAATCAAATAATTCAGAAACAGTCCTCGAAACTGCCGCCAGAAGCGTGTCTTGCTCTTGGACACTTCTGCTATTGCAGCAATCATTCAAACACAGCTGGATCATGGGGCGAGTGTACACATTAGCTGGCAGTTACTGGCTTATGTCCTATTAACTGCTGTCGAAGTGATGGTGTCAATTACCTGTCTAGAGTTTTCTTACACCCAGACGCCCAAAACCATGAAATCTTTTATCATGGCGTTTTATTTTTTATCGGTCGCCATCGGTAATCTGTTTACCAGCGCCGTTAATTTTTTCATTCAAAGCGATGATGGCGACAGCAAGCTGGCCAGCGCCGATTATTTCTGGTTTTTCAGTGGCTTGATGTTAATCACCGCGTGCCTGTTTTTATGGATCATTCGCTACTATACTGAAAAGACCTATTTACATGAAGAACGGACTGAGTAATAGTGTTATCCATTAATTCTGATACTTAAAGGTATGAAATGAAAGTCTCATTATTTATTTTAGCTGCATTTTTTTCAGCCAACAGCTTTGCCGACGTTTACAAATGTACCGATTCTACAGGCAATACCAGTTATCAAGCCAAGCCCTGCGAAGAACAAAAACAGGCTTTTGAAATGAATATCAAAACCGGTTCTAAAGTTGATCTGATTCAGCAACGAAAACAACAACAACTCGATGAAGAGCAGAAGCAACAGCAAAAACAACAACAGCAACGACAACAACAACTCTTAATACAAAAAAAAGAGCTGCGAAAAAAAGCGTCACTGGCTGAAAGCACCATTACACAACAACTGGTTAAAAATAATCCAAAACAATTTTCTGCATTTGCCATACCACCTTATAACCCTGATAAATTACCCGCTTTGGTCAGGCCATTTGAATTCCGTCTGCCGGAAATTGAAAAGTTTCGTCGTCTAGCCGCGCTAAAAGCACTGAATAGCGGTCAATGTCAACGCGTCGAAGCTGATGAACTGAATATAAAAAGTCAAAAACAACAATTAGTATTTCTGGTAGATTGCAGCAGTGGCAAAAGTTTTTATTTTAATGAATCAGAATTGGTAAAAAAATGACAACGCCTAAAACTCTATTTATAACAGGTTGTTCTACAGGGATTGGCTACAATACCGCCATTGAAATTAAAAAACGTGGCTATAGAGTCATCTGTTCGGCCAGAAAACAGCCCGATGTTGACCGGTTGCGTAACGAAGGCTTTGAAACACTGACTCTGGATTTAGCTTCTTCTCAAAGTATTCAACAAGGTGTACAGGAGTTGATCCAACTAACTGGTGGTAAAATTGATGCCGTTTTTCATAACGGTGCTTATGGTCAGCCGGGCGCAGTAGAAGATTTAACACGAGCAGTACTGAAAGAGCAGTTTGAAACTAATTTTTTCGGCACCCATGAACTGAACAATTTACTTATCCCGTTGATGCGGAAACAAGGCCATGGTCGCATTATCTTCAACAGCTCTGTTCTGGGGTTTGTCGCTATGCGTTATCGCGGCGCCTACAATGCCAGCAAATTTGCCCTCGAAGGCTTAGCAGATACCTTACGCATTGAATTGCACGGCGCTAATATTCATGTTGTTTTGATTGAACCGGGACCCATTGAGAGTCATTTCAGAAAAAATGCTTTTGCCATGTACAAAAAGAATATTGACGCTGAAAGCAGTGTTCATAAAGACACTTACAAAGCCATGGAAGAACGTTTACAGAAAGAAGGCCCGGCTGTTCCATTTACCCTCCCGGCAACAGCAGTGGCTGAAAAAGTAATCCATGCACTGGAGGCTAAAAAACCTAAAATCCGTTATTATGTGACTTTCCCTACTTATTTGTTCGGCTATTTAAAACGCTTGTTACCGGCAGTCTGGTTGGATGCGATCTTGAGGAAAGCCCAATAGTCGATAAGCTTTGTATTGATTGCTCCCTATTTGATGTGCTGGAGCATTTTAGGGAATCGCTGATTTATTCGCGATTCCTGTGGCACAAGGATGTGCCACCAAAACCTATAGCTGCAAGCCATTGATTTTGTAAGCAAATCTGAAATCATATTTCCGATTTGTGGGCGCTGACAAATCAGGGATGATTGGTTCAGCACTTCCTTAGAGATTGCTCTGATTGCTGTACTTCGGGTTTATTAAAAATATCAATAGATCATGTACATAATAGTCGTGTTATTGTAAAAGGGATGATCATGGGTTTCCAAATCATTCACAAAATACCCTACCAGGTAAAGTGCAACCGTATGAATACGCTGCAACACCCATAATAATTGTGCTAGAATCGGGCCTCACATGCGGCTAATCGACCATTCGTTAATAGTGGCATGTCAATCAAAACAACAACAATGAGGTTTACATCCTATGAAATTATTAAAAAGCGCTATCGTTGCTTTCTCATTAGCACTTTCTTTAGGTTCTTTTTCAACAGCCGCTGTTGCCTGTGAATCAGGAAGAACTTGTTTTGGTCCTATGCAAGGCATTGATATGGTTTTAGGCCATATTGGAATGGCTATTAAAGCTGTTGATGAAGGCAAAAATGGACCAACAGTGATTGCCCATGTTAAAGCAGCGCTGAAAGCCAGCAAAGAAATTAACGCCAATGATAAAGTTGACGTAGCTCGTGCTCGCGCTAACGCCCATTTGAAAAAAGCCAGATCAGCATTCAGAAAATCTAATATGCAAGATGGTGAAGATCATTTAGGTATGGCGGAAAAAGCTTTTGAAGGACTTAAAAAACTGCTTTAAACTGTTTGCTTTCTGCTGATTATAACAGGGCGCGCTCCTGCGTCCTGTTATCTATCCCACTGAAAAAACCATTTAGTTTTCTGACCTCTGTATCCTACAGAACATCAGCGACCTGCCGCTGATAATACGGCCATTTTTTAACATGCAAATATTTTCTAATAGGGGTTTTGATTACCGATACACAAAGCGCTATAGAGAATAAACACCAAACAGCGGCATATTCATTCGGATCATTAGTGGTAATGTCGGAAATCCACGGCCCGATCAAATAATGAAAACCGACAAATCGCCAAGAGCCATAAATAACCGGCATATAAAATGCCACTAAAATATAGGTAAAGGCATGCAACCCCCAGTCAAAACCAAACAACCAACTGACAGGCGAAGACATTAAACCATTAAGAGGTAATTGCCAGGCAATATGCCACTCCCCGGAAACTGAACAGGTTTGTGTGCCACAAAAACCTTCCACCCCGACAACACAGGCGCCAGCCCAGTCGAAAGGATACATTTTCACCAGCATTGCGACTGAACCTATGGCACAAATACTATAAACAGTGGTTCTTATTTTCAGTTTAACGCTTTCAGGAATAAAATACATTGCCACCATATTGACGAAAAATGGCTGAAAGGCAATATGCAAATAACCAAACAATGTGAGCATCTGATTATTGGGATTGTCACAAAGATCTATATAAACATAGGTAGCGGCCTGTAATAACTCCATCAACGCAAAGTAGGTTAATGGAATCCACAACTCTTTTGATTCACCTTTGCAAGCAACATAGGCGGCCGTTCCTAAACCAGCAACAGCAAGAACAGCTGATGCTTCTCCACTCCAACACATTGAAATATCTCCACGTATCTATTATCCAAAACAACTTAAAAAAGCAATATAAAGGGGGTAAGCATTATATTACATGTTGCTGTTTTTGCCGATAATTATGTGATTTAAACAACGATGACGGAATATCCTACTTGGCAGCATCAGCATAAATTTCATTACTGCCATCCAGATTACCCGTTTCGTTATACAACATAAGCTCCCCAGTATTTAAAAAACCGGCATCAATCACTTCACATACAACTATTGTATGATCACCCGCACCCGCGTAATGACTCACGCGGCAATCAAAATAACTCAAACTTGCTGATAAAACAGGAGCGCCGGTTATCGCTTTTTGCCATTGATACCCGGCCATTTTATTCTTTAGTCCAGAGGCGCCAAAATGTTCAGCAATATCAAATTGTTGTTTAGCTAACACATTGATCGTGCAAATACCTCCCGCTTTTAATAATTTATAGGAATAATGTTCGGGATTAATACTAAAGCACATCAATAACGGATCAAATGATACCTGCATAACCCAGGCTGCAGTAAAAGCGTTTTCCCGCTCACCGTTACAGACAGCAATCACATAAACACCGTGACTGATTTGTTTGACTATTTGTTCGACATTTTTAATCATGTTTACTATCCAGATTAATACGCATGGATAAATCAATTGCCTTAATATTTTTGGTCAAAGCGCCAATGGAAATATAATCAATCCCGGTTTCGGCAATACTGCGTATGTTTTCCAAATCAATATTACCGGATGCTTCCAGTTCAACACCCTCTGTATTCATTGCTACCGCATCCCGCATATCCTGCATGGAAAAATTATCCAACATGATGCGATCCGGTTGCGCTGCCAGAGCCAGTTTAAAATCATCCAGATCTTCCACTTCCACCTCGACCAATACCGTTGTTGTCGCTCTGGCAATTCCGATTGCCTTAGCAATTGAACCAGCAGCAATAATATGGTTTTCCTTGATTAATACGGCATCAGACAAACCCATACGATGATTAAAACAGCCGCCGCAACTGACGGCATACTTCTGCGCAAATCTGAGACCGGGTATGGTTTTTCGGGTATCCAGTACCTTGCAACCGGCGCCGGCCACGGCATTAGCATATGCTCTGGATACAGTCGCTGTTGCAGACAGGGTTTGTAATAGATTCAGCGCGGTTCTTTCTCCACTTAACAATGCTCTGGCCGAGCCTTGCAGCTCACACAAGACAGCATCTTTATCTACATCATCACCTTCAGAAAATAACCAGTTTATTTCAATACCCGGTTCGAGATACTTAAAAATCGCATTGAACCACGCCTGTCCACACACGACCATGTTCTCGCGTGTGATCACTGTCGCCGTGGCATGAACAGCCTTTGGGATAATACCGGCAGTAATATCACCGCTACCCATATCTTCCTGGAGATAAAGACTGATTTCCTGTTGTGAAGGTGTTGTGATCATAATTAACTGAAATTGATTGCTTGATTGGATTATTATATTGCGAATTTTATAGGTTTAATAAATGAATATAGACCAACATTATATCGACATTGCCCGACAGATTCAGTCCCCTAATGCCGATGAACGCCCTGATTCTGATGATATTTCGCTTGTGGTTATTCATTGCATCAGCCTGCCTCCACAACAATTTGGCAATCATTATATTGAGCAACTTTTTTGCAACCAACTCAACCCAAATGATCATCCTTACTTTAAAAAGATCTATCAACTCAAGGTTTCTGCACATCTGTTAGTCAAGAGGGATGGTGAATTGGTACAGTTCGTACCTTTTCATAAACGCGCCTGGCATGCGGGATTATCCTGTTATCAGGGCCGTGAGCGCTGCAATGATTTTTCTATCGGCATTGAACTGGAAGGCGATGAAAGCAATCCCTATACTGATTGGCAATACCAACAACTGGCTCAGACCGTTGGACTATTGCTGCAAAAATATCCCCGGCTTAATAAACAACGCATTACCGGTCACAGTGATATAGCACCAAATAGAAAAACAGATCCTGGTTCATCATTTGATTGGGAGCGTTTGTATGATTTGCTAGACAAGAATTAATCTTTAACTCTTCCTGTTGTTCTCCCGACCCCGACGCCACAACTTTCCAGCAGCATCAAAATGGCACCCACAGTAATAGCTGAATCTGCAATATTAAAAGCTGGCCAATGCCTTTGATTATAATAGATATCTAAAAAATCAATGACATAACCATAAGCCAATCGGTCAATCAGGTTTCCGAGCGCACCACCCAATACCAGAGTCAATGCAATCGCCAGCAGGGTTTCGTGTTTTTGCAATCGCGCCAGCCAAACTGACAGCACCACACTGATTATCGCCGCCAATACGGCAAAAAACCAGCGCTGCCAACCCCCCGCATCACTCAGAAAACTGAAGGCTGCCCCGGTATTATGGACATAAGTCAGATTAAAGTAGGGAGCAACGGCAATGGATTCATACAATCGCATTGCATTACTGACCAGCAGCTTACTACCTTGATCCAGCAACAAAACCAGCAGGGAAATCCATAACCATTTCAACATGTTCAATTTTAATTACTAACTTAAGACGAAACACCTGAGAAAATAGTGACTCAGGACGAAATTATTTTTCACCATGAACACATGAAGATTTAATTTTTCTGCATTATTTTCATGTGTTTCATGGTAAAAACCTGTTCTACCTCAAGTGGGTAGTTCTTTACACGCTCAAGCATCAAGCAAAATGTCGAATCTCCCCACTGCCAGCAACATTTTCTACACAACGACCACATAACTCAGGGTGTTCTGTATTTTCTCCCACATCGTAGCGTTGATGCCAGCAGCGGACACATTTTTTATGTTCGGCTGCCATGACTTTCAAGCGAACGCCTTCCAATTCGGTTTGTACTGCATCATCAGGACAGAAACGCTGATCTGAAACTGAAGCGTCCGAGGTGATAAACAC
>CAYNIU010000100.1:0-8247 GCA_964397365.1 uncultured Methylomarinum sp.
GCATAGCCTAACATGGATGATTCAGCGATTTAAGGAAGCATAGAAATAAAATAAATGATTCTAATTTTGCAATCAAACACTAGAAACCGAGTCGTTACTCGAATGACTAGTGATTTTAAGTCAGGATACGAAACCGCGACTTTAGTCTCGGTTCCGATTCAGCTAAGGCTTAACTCAATGGCAGTAACTGTCTAAGCGGGAATTTAAACACCCAAATGTTTTTTCAACTCTTTAGGTAGTGAAAAAACAACTTTTTCCTCGATTCCCTGATTTTCAACAGCCGATTTTCCACCCCACTGTTTGAGCTGAGTAATGACTTCCTGAACCAATACTTCTGGAGCTGAAGCACCTGCTGTCACCCCAACCACATCAACGCCTTCAAGCCAGGATTTTTTTAAATCACGGTAGGTATCAATTAAATAAGCAGGCTTACCGAGTTGTTCGGCAATTTCACGAAGACGGTTGGAGTTGGAGCTGTTCGGTGAGCCGACAACCAATATCAAATCTGATTTTTCGGCCAGATCATGAACGGCATCCTGACGGTTTTGGGTGGCGTAGCAAATATCGTCTTTTTTCTGTTCCTGAATCGCCGGAAATGTTTCTTTTAAGGCATCCACCATGACTTTGGTATCGGTCATGGACAAAGTGGTTTGGGTAACATAAGCCAGATTGTTTGGATTATTGACTTGCAGATTTCTGACATCTTCAGGTGTTTCAACCAGATAAATATTACCGTTTTCGGTACATTTTTCATATTGCCCCATAGTGCCTTCAACTTCCGGGTGTCCGGCATGACCGATCAGAATGACTTCTCGATCCTGTTTGGCGTGTTTGGCAACTTGCAGGTGGACTTTGGTGACCAAGGGGCAAGTGGCGTCAAATACTGTCAGGTTTCGCCGTTTCGCTTCTTGTTGCACTTTCTTGGAAACACCGTGAGCGCTGAAAATCAGGTAAGAACCAACTGGAACATCGGTCAGGTCTTCAATAAAAATAGCGCCTTTTTTTTTCAAGCCCTCGACCACGGTACGATTATGTACGACTTCGTGACGAACATAAATAGGTGCGCCAAAAGCTTCAATGGTCTGGTCAACAATTTCAATGGCGCGGTCAACGCCGGCACAGAAACCACGAGGATTTGCGAGAACAATTTGCATATCTTGAGTCTTTTACTGGGTTAATAGAATTGGGATTTTAACCCAAATTTTCCTTTGATACGATAATTCCATCGTTATCAGCGTATAAATAGTGATCTTTTTTAAAATTCACGCCGGCGAATGTAATCATGCAATCGCGTTCTCCTTGGCCGTGTTTGTGACTTTTTAGTGGGTGAGTATTTAATGCTTTAATGCCAATGGGTAACTGATTGATGGCCACAGAATCACGAATACAACCGTAAATAATTATACCCTGCCAGCCGTTTTGACAAGCTGTTTTAGCCAAATTATCCCCCATCAAAGCGCATCGTCGTGAGCCGCCGCCGTCAACAACCAGTATTCGGTTGTCCACTTTCTCTTCAAGTGTGCTGCGAACCAGGGAATTGTCTTCAAATACTTTGAGGGTCGTGATCTGACCGCTAAAGGCCGGTTTATTCCCGAATGATTTAAATATGGGTTCGGCTATCTGAAAATGATCTTGATCGGAAAAACGGTCGCAAAGGTCGGCGGTAACTAATGGCATTGTATTAACCCAAGTGTCTGATGGAGCTAATTATAACAGAAATTATCTTAGCCTATTTCTAAAGCACCCGGCATAAAAAACTCACTGACCAGTAGCGGTTGCTTTTGAATGCTATAGACGGTTCTTCTACCCCAAGTATTTTCAGGAATAGTCATTTGTTTTTGCAATTGAGTTGACCAGTTATCCGCTTTTACCATCGTAATATCCAGTTGCAGACGTTCCAGATTGGGGTAGGAAAAAATGACTTCTCCCAAAGGTCGTGTTCCTAAATGGGAGAGATTACGTTTGGCAATTTTGATAGTTTTTTCCGGTAAAATGGTGCGTGCAAGAATCAATGGTTTGCCGTTGGCATGCAACAGCACTTCACGCACCAGGTTGTATTGTTGATGTGGCAGGTGCAGCAGTTGACATTCGCTGAGGTATGCCTGTTTCCAGCGATGAAATAAAATGCAGACGGCAAAGCTGTCTCCATAAAAACAGCGCAATCGACGGGTTAATGATCCAGCTTCAAAAATCCATGACTGCACAGCTTTTGGGAAAGTATGGCGATGCCCTGGTCGATTGACTTTCCAGTCAGGGTCGTGATTGAATAAAAAACTGTTAGTGTGCACGCTGTTTAAACCTCTGCATATTGACTGGCGTTACCTAGCCAGCGATTGATAATGGGTTGTATGGATTCAGGGTATTGATGACAAATGATTCCGGCGGCATCATGTACCTGTTCCAATAAATCGGCGTCACGACTCAGATCAGCGATTTTAAACTGCATTTGTCCGGTTTGACGGGTACCCATGACTTCACCCGGACCGCGTAATTGCAGGTCTTTTTCGGCAATCACAAAACCGTCGTTGCTTTCCCGTAAAATACCTAAACGCTGTTTACCGGCATTTGATAAAGGCGACTGGTACAATAATAAGCAATAACTTTCTACTTCACCACGGCCAACCCTGCCGCGTAACTGGTGTAACTGGGACAGTCCCAGCCTTTCAGGGTTTTCGATAATCATCAGACCGGCATTAGGTACATCAACGCCAACTTCAATAACGGTTGTTGCCACTAGCAGGTCATAATCATGATTTTTGAAAGCGCGCATAACGTTCTCTTTTTCAGTGGCTTTCATGCGTCCATGAACTAGAGCAATACGGACATCCGGCAATGCCGTGCTTAAATATTCAACAGTTTTTTCGGCGGCTTCGCATTGTAATACTTCCGATTCTTCAATGAGTGTACACACCCAGTAGGCTTGACGTTGTTGTGTTATCCAGTGACTGATTCTGGCAATGATTTCATCACGGCGTTCACAGGGAATGACGCGGGTAGTGACGGGTTTTCTTCCCGGCGGTAGTTCGTCGATAATGGAAATATCCAGATCGGAATATTGCAACATTGCTAGAGTCCGGGGTATTGGCGTGGCCGTCATAACCAGCTGGTGCGGTCTCAATCCTGGATGTTGTGCTTTTTCACGTAAAGCCATGCGCTGATGTACGCCAAAGCGGTGTTGTTCATCAATAATGATCAACCCCAGTCTGGCAAAATGTACGCTTTCCTGAAATAAGGCGTGAGTGCCAATGATAATAGCAGCGTTGCTGTCCGCAATGGCTTGCAATGCTTGTTGTCTGGCTTTGCCTTGCAGATGTCCGGTCAGAAAAACCGGCGTTATCTTAAAATCGGCAAACCAGCTGTTGAAATTCCGATAATGTTGTTCGGCCAGTAATTCAGTCGGCGCCATGATGGCAATCTGAAAATCTGCCGCCAAAGCCAGTAAAGTTGTACAAGCGGCTACGATGGTTTTACCCGAACCGACATCGCCTTGTACCAATCTGAGCATCGGGTGTTTTAATGCACAGTCCGTTTCAATTTCGCTGATGACGCGTTGTTGAGCTTCAGTAAGCTGGAATGGCAGACCAGCAAGAAATTTGGCTTTTAGTTTATTATCGACTTTAAAAACAGGTGCTTGCCATTTTTTATAACTGCGTTTGCCTTGCAACATTTTTAGATGATGGGCTAAAAATTCTTCAAATACCAAGCGTTTTAAGGCCGGACTTTGCTGAATGTCGGCGATAGAAATGTTGGCTTGAGGGCTGTGTAAAGCTTCTAAAGCCTGTTGCAATGCAGGGTAGTGATAGCGGTGTAACAGTGGTGCCGGCAAATATTCAGGGAGATTTTTCAAACATAGGGATAACGCCTGTTTGACGGCTTTTCTCATAGTGTTTTGGGATAAACCGTCGGTAAGTGGATAGACCGGGGTCAAATAGTCTTCGGTAATGTGGCGGGTCGATTGTATGATTTTGTATTGTGGATGAATCATTTCCAGGTCGGCATACCCCTGACGGATTTCTCCAAAACAACTGAGCAATGCGCCCGGTTTCAGTTGTGCTTGCTGGTGGGCGGTAAAATGAAAAAATCTTAAGCAGATATGTCCGGTTTGATCACTGAGACGGCAAATTAAACTGCGTCGTCCTGTCGGTAAAATATCGGTGCGTTCTACTGTGCCGACAATGAGCGCTGATATACCGGCCGTTAATGAAGCTAATGGGACAATCCGGGTGCGATCTTCATATCGAAGCGGCAAGTGAAAAAGCAGATCCTGAATATTATGAATGCCCAGTTTTTGCAGTCGAATGACAGATTGTGGACCTACTCCCGCTAATGTAGCGACCGATTGCTCATTAATATTCATGGCATAAAATAGTGGCGAGACAAAGTGCAGAATTCAACACATCCATGTGTCTTGAAGAGGGAGATGGATGAATATGCTCTTTTGCCAGATCCTGTTGCAGTTATGCGTCGTAAACTTCCCGTATTTCCATCACTGCGTCCATTTCTACAGCCGCGTCTTTGGGTAAGGTTGCCACCCCAACGACTGCACGCGCCGGATAGGGCTGGGCAAAATATTCACCCATAATTTCGTTAACCAGTGGAAAATGAGACAGGTCAGTCAGGTATACATTCAGTTTCACGACATCATAGAAATCGCCGCCAGCCGCGTCTGCTACCGCTTTCAAATTATCAAAGACACGACGGATCTGTACGCAAATATCTCCTTCAACAAGTTCCATAGTGGCCGGATGCAGAGCAATTTGTCCCGATAAATAAACAGTGCCGTCAACCTTGACCGCTTGAGAATAGGTACCGATAACTTGTGGCGCCTTGTCGGTATAGATAATTTTTTTACTCATTTTTTATCCTTTATGCTTTAACGCGGGTTAGTTTTAAAATGATATTTAATTTCTTAAGTTTGCGCATAATATTGGCCAGGTGAATTCGGTCTTTTACGGTTAAGGTGATTAAATCTACCGAAACGCGATCATCTTGATCAACAACAGTCACATTTTCAATATTGGATTCCATGCTGGAAATAACGGACGCAATGGTGGCCAGTGTACCACGCTGGTTTAGCAGTTCTATTCGGATTTCAGCGGAAAATTCTCCTGATGCATCTTGGCACCATTCCACATCAAGCCAGCTGGTTTGTTTTTTTCTGACTTCGTTACTGTTACGGCATTCCGGGTGATGAACGACAATACCTTTACCGGGGTTAAAAAAACCGATTATAGGGTCGCCGGGAATAGGGCGGCAACATTTAGCCAAGGTTACTACCATTCCCTCAGTACCTTTAATGACCAGTGGTATTTCATGGCGCTGCTCGTTATCATCCAATTTTATCGCCGCATGGACATCATCTTGGCTGATGCGTTTGGCCACTAGCAAAGGCATTTTGTTGCCCAGGCCAATATCTTCCAACAGTTCATCCAGTGACTGCATTTTTAAAACATCAAGTAGCTGTTTTATCCGTTTTGGGTCAATCTTGTCGAGCTTCATGTTCAGACTTTGCAGTTCTTTTTCCAACAAACGCCGACCGAGGTTAATAGCTTCCTGTTGTTTAAAATGCTTTAGATAGGCGCGGATACTGCTTCTAGCTTTGGCGGTAACCACATAATTCAGCCATAACGGATTGGGTCTAGCCCAGGAAGCGGTAATCACCTCAACTGTCATGCCGTTTTCCAGTCTGGTTTGCAGCGGTACCAGTTTTTTGTCGATACGTGCAGAAACGCAGGAATTGCCAATGTCGGTATGAACAGCAAAAGCAAAATCAACGATGGTGGCGCCGCGCGGCAATTTGATGATGCCACCTTGGGGGGTGAATACAAAGACCTCTTGCGGGAATAAATCGACTTTCAGGTTATCAATAAACTCCAGGGAGTTGCCGGCCGATTTCTGGATTTCCAGAAGATCACGTAACCATTCATTCGCGCGGGCCTGAACATTTTCGGAGCCATTGTTATCAGTTTTGTATAGCCAGTGCGCAGCAATACCTGATTCAGACATTCGATGCATTTCATGGGTTCTGATCTGGATTTCTATGGGGACTCCGTAAGGGCCGATCAAAATGGTATGCAGTGATTGATAGCCGTTGGCTTTGGGTAAGGCAATGTAATCCTTGAAACGACCGGGTATGGGTTTGTATAAATTGTGTACGCAACCTAACACCCGGTAGCAGTCGTCAACTGTATTACAGTGAATTCTAAAGGCGTAAACATCAAAAACATCTGAGAAGGAAATTTTTTTATGCAGCATTTTATTGTAAATGCTGGCAATATTCTTTTCTCTACCTACTACTTCACTATTCAGCCCAGTTTGTTGCAGCCTGTTGTGCAGGGAATTTTGGATAGTGTCGATGATTTCTTTTCTGTTGCCACGAGCCTTCTTGACTGCGTGTTTGATAATGGCATGACGCCGCGGATACAAGGCCTGAAAACCCAGAGACTCCAATTGGTGACGGATTTTATTCATACCCAGCCGATTGGCGATGGGGGCGTAGATTTCCAGAGTTTCTTTGGCAATGCGTCGTTTTTTGTCGGGAGGCATTGCTCCCAGAGTTTGCATGTTATGCAAACGATCAGCCAGTTTGACCATAATGACGCGTAAGTCTTTAGCCATTGCCAGAAACATTTTTCTGACATTTTCAGCTTGTTTTTCTGCGTGCGATTTGCTGTCCAGTTTGGTCAGTTTAGTCACGCCATCGACCAGCTCAGCAACTTCAGTGCTGAATTGTTCACAGATTTGTTCTTTGCTGACAGGGGTGTCTTCAATAACGTCATGGAGAATAGCGGCCATGATACCGTGGGCATCCATGCGCATTTCCGCTAGGCAGATTGCAACCGAGACAGGGTGACAAATATAGGCTTCGCCACTTTTTCGAAATTGTCCGCTATGCGCCTCGGAGCCAAAATAATAAGCGTGGACTATATCCTTGATTTGCTCTCTATCCAGATAGTCGTCCAAAACCTGACATAAACGCCTGAGGAGTTTTTCTTCAGGGTTTTCCGGTTTATGGTTTTTGGCTTCGACGACGACTCCAGGCATATTTTAAGGGGTGATTTCCAGGCTGTTGTCTGAAATGTTGCCGACATTGTGAAGAACATGAATATTATCTTCATTGACATCTCCAGCAGCGATTTCGCGTAGGGCTATAACTGTATTTTTGTCTTTTCCGAGAGGGACAAATGCATCGGCGCCTTTGTCCAGTTGGCGCGCCCTTTTGCTGGCTAACAACACCAGTTTGAATCGGTTTTCTACATTTTCCAAACAATCTTCAACAGTAACTCTAGCCATTTTTTAACCTATCAGTAAAATTTACGCCCTATTTTTGCAATAAAGGCGAAATAAAAAAGGAACTGACCATTATATAAAGAAAAAGCGCTGTCAGGCAATTCTCCTGTGGAGCTATGTCTGTGTATAGCTAACAGACATGAAAATTCGCTAGTGGGGCGGCTGATAAGAAGAGTAAGCGTTTATGACCTGATATTTGTTATATATCGTATCTGTATTCATTACATTCATGAATTATGGATTTGCGCTGTTTTAACGTGCGCCCCACTACCGGTTGGACAGCAGAAAATACAGCACCATTTTGTATTGCCGACTAAGACTACAATATTGTCCTAATGTTTCAACAACTTTTAGGGTAGATAATGGGCAAATGGAAATGGATGCTGTACGAGCATATATTTCACCTGCGCCGTATTGAAATCACGGATTCAGGTTTCATAATAAATCGCTGTAATTAAGCCCGCTCCTCTAAAATAGCCACGGCCGGCAGTTTCTTTCCTTCCAGAAACTCTAGAAAGGCACCGCCACCTGTGGAAGTATAGGACACCCTGTTATTAATGCCGTATTTATCAATAGCTGCCAGGGTATCGCCACCACCGGCGATGGAGAATGCTGCGCTTTTGGCAATGGCCATAGACATGGCTTTGGTTCCTTCCCCAAACTGATCAATTTCAAATACACCGACCGGGCCGTTCCAGACAATAGTGCCGGCAGATTGTAAAATTTGGGCATATTGTTCGGCAGTTTCAGGACCAATATCAAGAATCAGATCATCGTCTTCTACATCAGCCACTTTTTTAACAGTTGCCGCCGCATTTTCGGAAAATTCTTTGGCGCAGACGACGTCAACGGGGATCGGTATATCAGAACCGTTTGCTTTAGCCTGAGCCATCAGCTTTTTAGCTTCATCAATCAGGTCTTCTTCGTACAGAGACTTACCCACGGGATAGCCGGCTG
>CAYNIU010000101.1:0-8109 GCA_964397365.1 uncultured Methylomarinum sp.
ATCCTGAACAATCAAGGCTATATTATTGATGCAAATCAGGCGGCCTGCATGTTGTTTGCCTTATCTAAAATTGAGTTACAAGGAACCAAACAGGCTAAAAATATTTATATTGAAGATAGAGAGGACTTTTATTCATTTTTTAAGCAGCTTTTAAATTCTCCCGACAAGCAAAGTATTGAGTTCAGAATCAAACGTAGAAATAAAGATTTTACACATGTGGTTTGCCATGGATATAGCGATCATTCTAAGGGGTTTGCAAATGAAATTTTTTTGGCGCTACAGGATATTAGTGAGCAAAAGCGAGTGGAAAAAGCAATTTTTCTACTTAATGAACAATTGAAACAAAAAATTTGTGATCAAACAGCTGAATTACTCAAGAAAAATAAAAGATTACAGAAAAATATCAGTGAAATCAAAAAATCGAAACAACAACTTATAAAGCGGGAAGCCGAGCTTGATTCTGTATTTAATGCAGCGGTTGAGGGTATTTTAACTATTAATGAAAATGGTATTATTGAGTCCCTCAATGTTGCTGTTAGTAAAATTTTTGGCTATCACGCGAATGAGCTTATTGGTCAGAGCGTAAACAAGCTTATTCCTTCGTCACAGGGAGAATTACAAAATACCTTTTTTCATAACTATTTAGGCAGATATCAACATGAGGTTATAGGCAAAATCTGGCAAATTGAAGGTCAGCGGAAAGATGGTTCACAGGTTCCCCTGGATATATCAATTTCCAGATATAAAATAGGCCATAAGTGTTTTTTTACCAGTATGATCAGAGATGTTAGTGAACGTAAATACAAAGAGTTAGAGGATAAGCAGCACCTGGATGAGCTTGCCCATGTAACAAGGATGGGATTGATGGGGGAAATGGCTTCGGGAATTGCTCATGAAGTAAATCAGCCGTTAACTGCAATAGCGACATATTGTCAGCTTTGCCTGAGACTGTTAAAAAATGATAAATTGAATCGGAATGCTTTACATGAGATTTTACAAAAAACCGAAAAACAAGCGCTTAGAGCCGGCAGGATTATTTCCCGTATGCGGGAGTTTATTTCTTCAAATACAACACACAGATCAACGGTTGATATTAATGGACTGGTTCAGAATGCTATTGATTTGGCGAGTGATGATTGTCGAAAATTTGATATTGAATATAAACTGGAGTTGGCTGATTTTTTACCTTTTATATCGGCTGATGCGATACAAATTGAACAGGTTTTGTTGAATCTGATTAAAAACAGTATTGATGCATTAGCCAGACTGCCTAAAACGATGCAACGCCAATTATCCATTCAGACCTATTTTCTGAAAACTAGGGAAATAGAAGTCAGAGTAAAAGATAACGGCGCCGGTATAAATGAAGTAGAAAAAGGTAAAGTTTTTACTCCTTTTTTTACCACTAAGAAATCTGGTATGGGTATGGGATTGTCTATTTGTCAGTCTTTGATCGCCTCTCACAATGGCGAATTGAGATTCAACTGTAGCAAAGGCAAAGGTACGACTTTTTATTTTACTTTACCGATTACAGAGAATAATGAAGGACATGAATAGACAGGATATAACTATTTTTGTGGTTGATGATGAGTTTTCTATCCGGGATTCTTTGTCCCAGTTAATAGAATCAACCGGGCTGAATGTACAAAGCTATGATTCTGCTCTTTCATTTTTAGAGCGCTATGATCCGGCACAACCCGGATGTCTGGTACTTGACATGTGCATGCCATATATGAGTGGATTGGAATTGCAAGATGAACTTGTGAAAAGGAACAGTGAGATACCCATTGTCTTTCTTAGCGGTCATGCAGATATTCCGGTTTCTTCAAGAGCCTTCAGAGCAGGAGCAGTTGATTTTTTAGAAAAACCATTTGATGTTGAGGTGCTGTTGGAGCGTATTAATGAAATGGTCGAGCAATTAGTGGTTACCTGGCCTGAAGTCAAAAAAAAGAGAGATATATTTGAAAAATATGCACACTTGACTCCCCGGGAAAAGGAAATTTTCATGCTTATAGTCAATAATCATTCCAATAAACAGACTGCTAAAATACTGGGAATCAGTAACCGCACTGTTGATGTTCACAGAGCTCACATTATGGAAAAAATGCAGGCCGATAGTCTCAATACGCTTATCATCATGGCCATGACAGCCGAAATATTATGATTACAAATCTGTTTGGTAAGCGTATAGGGCTTTTAACAATCAGCAAAATTTTGAATTTCAGGGGTATCAACACTTTTTAGCGATCTTAAAATTGATAAGGTAATTTAAAACCTAACTGAACATCAGGCGCATCTGTCGTCAGGCCTATGCCAACGTTGGTTATCAGCGTTAATTGTTGGGATAGTGCAAAGGAAGCTCCCACATTTAGAGTGGCAACATTGGCATTACTGCCAATAATTGATTGCCACTGACCGCCTTGAGCTTTTTGTCTGGCTTTGTCGGTAAATCGCTGGGTATAGGAAAAATTCATGCTGAGTCGCTCATTAAGGGCAAAGGCCATACCAAATCCAAACTGGTAGGCATTGCCTAAATCTATTGAGCCTGGTGTCGGGGTATTTCCACCAATGTTGTCGAAATCAGTGATAAAGTTATGGAAGAAATTGAGGTTGGCAAATAAAATGGCCGGATCGACAGTTTTGACGAAAGAAAACCCGGAAGAGATTGCCCATACGCCGTTGCCGCTAGGCAAGGATTCTGGAACTATCAAACCGTTATCAAGTTCTCTGGTGCCAATTCCATAGGGTTCGCTGCCAGTTGGCGCTTTAACTCTTACGTTCCATACTATATCCGGCCAGGCAGCGCTTTCTGGGACGGCTTGATAAAAAACACCAAGGCTGACATCGCCGAGTTCCGGGTCAAGAGCGACATCTCCTTCGGCGCCACCCGCAGTTGCACCGCCAACATTGCCTTTAAAAAAGTTGCTGTTGCGGTAGAGAAATGGTGCATTAAAATCAATTTGTATTCGGTCTGTGAGTCCATAACGGCCGGTCATGTCCACAGTTACAACATCTGATTCAACCTCACTGACATCAATTCTGCCAAGGAATATGGCATCTAGAGCCAGAAAACCGCTTAAATTGATCTGCGCCCTGCTGAAACGGGAATAAGTTGTTCCAAGTTCAAAGGTAAAACGGTTGCCGAATAGAGTATGCTCTTCACTTAACAAAGCATTAACGCTAGATGTGCGTGGCGCTTTTTTAACGATTTTTTCTTCTTTTGCAGCCGCGTTCCTTTTTGCTTGAGTGGGCTGGCGAGTTTGAGTCTTTGCCACCGGTTGCTGTGTTTTAGGGATAGGACGTTTGGCAGTAACGGGACGTTTGCTGCCTTCAAGTTGCCTGAGACGGCCTTCAAGCATGTTGATTGCCTTGGCTTGACGAATATAACCAGCTTTTAATTGTTCAAGTTGCTTACGTAACAGTAGTACTTCAGTTTCAGGGGGAGGCGCCTCGGCCGCCATGACAGTTGATGAAATCAACAGCATACCGGGAAATAGCAAATTTATTTTTCTTTTCATAGCCTTGATTCAGGTTAAGCGGCTCTATTATTTATGATATAGAATAAATAGGCAATAAGTGAAAATACTTAGCAGACCAGCTGAATAATAGCATAAATCAGAGCAAAACCTATTTAAAACAGAAGGGTATGAAGTCCATTTAGGCGTTAAAAATAGTGTCTAACACGTCTTGTAGCACCTTGATACAAGCTATTGTAAATGTAATATTTATCAATGTGAAATACATTTAGGTAAGGATATTGGAATATCTATTTAGTGGAATAAGTAAAATTAAAGGGGGTGTTATTTTTCATGGTTTTCCCTGTTAGAAAAAATTTGCGAAATTTAGCAAGGTTGAATTATTAAAAGTACTGCTGACAGCGCGAAAACCGGCTGTTATTGTCATGGTATTGACAATTTTATGTTGATTTCCAATAACACGAACGCTTTGCATAATTACACCGCCTCCTGTATTGGTGCCGCTGATACGCTGAATGATTTCACCCTGATTCGGAACATAGCTATAAGTTTGAATGCTATTTTCATTGGCGCCGGCAAGGGCGACAGAGCCTCCTTCTGTAGTCGCTTGGGTGGAAAACGGTGTGAGGCTTAATGCGACTGGCGTTGCATTGATATTTTCAGAACTGGATTGAATGATAACATTCATTTCAAGGGTATTAATGATCTGATTGTTGTCTCCGCCTGTCTGAATACTCTGGACAACACCTACTATATTATTTAAACCAGTACTGCTGATTATGGTATCCGGGCCCGGTGTGAGTCCAGGTTGAATTGGAATTTTGAAGTCGATTTCAGTCTTTTTAACCGGTGCAGGGGTAATTGAAACTGTAGGCATCAAATTGACAACTGGTGCGGCATCAGGAGTTTCGGGGAAACGCATATCCATTTTCATACCGGCGGTTAATGTTTCGCCGGAGCCCGTTTGCCATTGTGTTTGCATTTCGACACCAAAATAGGTGATTTGTCCTGGACTGATGAATTTCCCTCGCATTTGTTCCAGCTCACTATCATCCACTTCAATAGCATTGGCAAAAACACCTACATCCGGAAATTCAGCATACGCCGGCGCTTCTGGTATGCAAAGACTGATAATCAGTAAAATCTGGTTGATGTTTCTGCAATTTTTTTTGAGATTGCATAAAAACATCTGCTTGGCCTCATCAAAAAGCAAACAGATCTGCGTTTGTAAATCCGAAGTCCAATAATTCAGCATTAGTGAGCGTGCGATAAGCCGGCATCAGTTTTTTGGCTGTTAACGGTGGATCAGGGTTTAATAAAATTGAATGCCGATCAAAACCGGGACCAATCACTGCAAAGACAACACCGTTCCACATGCCGGCAAAATCTTTAAGATCATAAATTGTGTTGCCGAGCGCCGGGTCAGCAATAAAAACCCGGTTGGCAACCACTTTTTTTAAGACTACAAAATGTTTATAACCTTTTAAGTCCAACAGTACGATAGTGGGTACTTTAATTTGTTCTAGTTTGCCCAATGAAAGCTGATAGCCACGGCCGCGCATACCAATAGATTGCACATAACGCTTGACATCCAGCAATGAAAAACCCTTTCTCCGTACTACTTCCGGGTCGCTTATTTTAAATAAATCCAGCAATACTGATTGTTCGCTAATATCTCGACCGTATGCATATTTCAGAATAGTAGCCAGAGAAGCGGCGCCACAACTGAAATCAGTTTGTTGAGGAATCAAGTGAAGATAGCGTCTTTCGCGGATACTGATTATTTTTTTATAAATGACGCCGCTTCCAGGCAATATGTTTCCTAAAGCAATGTTAGCCGCCCATGCCGATTGTGACAGCAAGAAGAATGCGACAAAGCGCCACAAAAATCGGGCTAATATTTTTTTGTGAATACTGCTGCGCATAAGAGTCCTTATCTAGCCCGGTATGGAAGCTCCGGTCGTAATACCTGACCGGAGCAAGGTGTTAACTACTGCAAACTGATTTAGAATACAGCAGAAATAGCTAAGCTGTTAGCTTGTAGGTTGTTGGTGCCTGTTGCCAGGTTAACCCCTGTGTTGCCGGTGTTTCCAGCCACTCCAACTAGAGTGGATGTATACGTTACAGGAACGGGGCCGCCCGGTAATATATCAGCTGTAAGCATTGTAGATATACCAGTTGTTTCCTGCAGTGTGGCCGAACTAGCTTCAGCAAGGCCAGAAGTGCCTGTTGAGATAGCCAGATTGTTTTTTTGCAGGTTGCTGACTCCTGCACTGACGTTTACACCGACATTACCGGTATTGGCATTGACATTGGTTTCAGCATTGAGTGTTGCGCCCGATATATATTGTTGATTGTTCCAAACAGATTGTTGGACGAAAACTTCAGCATCAGTTGAACCCAAAACAAATGAAGCATCCGCAGTGGCAATTGCTGCAGCATTATCCTGCTGGTTGTTTTCACCGGCTGTTACGTTAACGCCCAGATTGCCAGAGTTAGTACTAATATCGCCGGTAGTTGCAGTAAATGCAGGGTCTGGCATATCCACATAATTGTTGTAATTTAACTGTTTGTTATCAACAATTGCCATAGCATTTGAATTGACAAGAATTTTACCAACGATAGCGACATCACCAGTCAAATTCAGGTCTTTATGCACATTGACATCCTTATACAAGGATACACTTGTGTCATTATAGGTACTGATAGATGAATTGGTTGGGTCGCTACTACTATTGCTGCTTACAGTGCTTATAGACGTTGATCCATCAGACGCCGCCCATACAGCGGAAGAACTCAGCGCAAAAGCTACAGCAATCGCAATACTTGATTTTCTGATTAAATGTTTCATAATATATTCTCCTCAGAGTTAAAGTTTCGCATCTACAATGACTCGTAGTGCGAAGTTATTGATCGAGCGATTGCCCGATCCCGCTGATTGATTTAACTGGACTAGTCCTCGCACACCACTGAATGCAGTATCCTCGACCGATATTGCCCGTTTTGCCCGGAGTACCCCACCATCAATCGGCGGTTGTGCACCAGAGAGCGTTTCCTGTAAAGCATTGTCCGCAAGAAACGCTCCATTGATACCCAATTCTGTATCGACCGTATTACCTGTTATTAGGGGTAATACAGCCAGTGGTTTAAAATTGCCTGTTATTGTTTGTGTAATCGTCGTATTGGTTACGATCTGGCGGCCTTCGTTGAAATTAAATACGTTAGCCTGTGCATTTGCCAGACCACTGGCCTGATTGACAGCAATCCAGCCAGCTGAATTGATAAAACTGTTATTGATGATTTGTGCTTTTGCCTGACTTGGGGCTGTTAACTGATTATTTTCAATGGCTTGTTGGATGTTAATATCTGTTTTGGCAATACCGTTTTGAAGATTTAATGCAAAAGCACCTTTGTTGCTTTGATTGTTTTGTTCACCCGAAGCAATATTAACTGTCAACACTCCATTATTATCTTTTTCAGAACCGATAACGTCGCCATCAATTGTAGAATGAGTAATAAAACCGGGGGGTAACAACAATTCAGCAGCAGTTACAAAATCACAGTTCAGATTGAGTAATAGGATGAGTGGTATGCAAGCTCTAGCTGGTAACATGAGTCTCTCCATTTAATTTTTTTATTGAGTGGATAAAAAACCGGTTGCTCTTCGAATAGACGGTCCTATCGAAGAAGTTGCCCGGCGAATATTATTGGTAATGGAGGCTCCACCCGCCCTTCCCAGAATAGAATTTATCCTTTGTGTTGATTGAACTAGATTTGAACTGATTCCCGATCCTTTAACCTGGGATGCGATATTATTGGTACTGCTAAAATTGATATTGATATTTTGAGGGGTATTACTGCTAATTCCTGCAAAAGCGTGTTCATCCAGTTCAACCAATTGATTGAGCGCTGTTGTTGGAGCCGGTAGCTTGTCAGTTCCAATTGCGGTGAGTATTTTGTCGTCAGGCGAAGTGTCCACAAAAACCGCTTTGCCGGGTACGACAGAGGCTCTGACAGCAGAGCGTTGCGGTACTTCTCGCAGTACAGTGATTCCCCCCTGTTCTTCCGCATTAACCGGAAATGATATACCCACACTCGCAATCAACCCAACCAGAATAATAATTTCGATTAGCTCGATTAAAAGTTCCAATACAGTTTTGATTATGTTCATTTTAAAATCTCGCTCGTTAACCTGCGGTTATACTAAGCACGGTGACAATCCGGTAGAGAAAATCTGTCAAAGGATGCTGTGAACCCACCCGTCCGTAAGAATTAATATTGTTTGCTGCTTAAATCTTAAGGACAGCTTGATTTTAAAAAAAAAAAATCAATTTTCCTATTCGTGTGAATACCTAGGTATGTGTACTTATATACTCTGCGTGAATGAGGGGATTTATGTTTCGCGAGACAATATTCTGCTCTGTGAATCCATTCCAATGATTCTTTTGGAATCATATCTTCTGGCTTGTTCGAGATTAAGAACCCGGATTAATCGCCTTTAACTTTATAGCCTTGACAAGTTAATGGTAGAATATTAAGTTTTGAATTTACCTGGCGATCATGCAGTTAATCAGAGGGCTGGCTCATCTTGAACCCTTGCAACAGGGATGTGTATTGACGATAGGTAACTTTG
>CAYNIU010000102.1:0-8040 GCA_964397365.1 uncultured Methylomarinum sp.
GGATTGTGTTACCGGGTTATCAGTGGTGTTGAAACATCAAATCTCAGGACGTATTAACTAATGTTACGCAGACATACCATATTTTGCGTCGCTATAGCTATTGATAATACAATGTATAGGGTCAAAAATGTCAAATCGTGTAACATCAGTTATTAATTAAGGAGCGAAGATTCAAAATAGCCATTTTTGGTTTTATTTATAATGGCAATCATCTGCATTTACGTTTGAGGAGGCGGAGAATAATAATGAAAAAAACAGTCCAACTAACTAGCACCCTTTTGGCCGGGTGTGTTGTTTTGCTTCTGTCGTCCGCCAGTATTCAGGCAGCTTCAGATAATATGCATCAACTTTATCAGGATAACTGTGCCAGTTGTCACGGAGCTGATCATGGCGGTTATCTGGCTCCGGCGCTCAATTCAGAGACTTTAAAAGGACGTAGCCCAACGGCTTTGCGCAGTTTGATTATGGTCGGCAGTTTTGAGACGTTAATGCCTCCATTTTACGGTCGATTGTCGGATGATGATATTCGCGGGATGGTTAAACATCTGCAATCGACGCCTAAATTAGCGAATCCACCCTGGACTATGAAAGACATGAAAAAGTCTTTAAAAGTCTATGTTAAAGATGAAGCGACCTTACCTGCAAAACCCGCTTATCAAATTGACAGCATGGACGATTTGATCGGTGTCGCGGCGCGTGGCAAGTACGGACGTGGCGCCGGCTCCAAAGCGGTATTCATCAACGGTAAAACTCATAAAAAAGTCGGCGAGGTAGCGACTGGAACGGCCGCGCATATTATTGATTTTAACCCGGCTAACCCGCGCTGGGCGTATGTGAAAACCGATACCGCCGAAATTTTCAAGGTTGATTTATATTCCATGCAGGCCGTACGCAGTATTAAAACCGGTTATAACGGACCGGGCATGGGGGTCTCCCGCGACGGCAAATACATTATGGCCGGCTCTTTTGTACCTCATAATGCGGTGATTCTGAATGCTGACACACTGGAACCCTTAAAAACCTTTGAACTGGAAGGGATAGACCCTGATGGCAAAATGGTAACTTCGGATTCCGGTATGATTATCGGTACACCTTATGCGGATATATTTGCCATTGCCCTGGAAAATGCCGGTCAGGTCTGGATCGTTGATTTAAAAGCAGGATTTCCTGTTACCAAAATCAAAAATGTGGGGCGTCATTTGCACGATGCCTTCCTGACTCACAAAGGTCGTAAATTAATGGTTGCCTCTTATGACGACAGTATTGTCGCAGCCATTGATTTAAAAGAACGTAAACTGATCAAGAAACTGGAAGCCGGTTGCGTGCCTCATGTCGGTGGTGGCGCGGCAGTCAAAGTTGATGGGCGTACTTTAGGTTTTGGCACCAACTTTGGAACCTGTGAAAAAACAGTCGTCAGTGTTTGGGATCTGGACAAAATGGAACTGGTTAAACAAGTCCCGGTTTCCGGAGGAACCGAATCACCTGCGGCACATGCCAATGCGCCTTATGTTGCTGTGGACATTATTACTAAAGACAGACGAGCCCGCAGCATTCAATTAATTGATAAAAAATCTTTGGAAGTCGTTAAAACCCTGGATGTAGGGGGGCATGCTTATTTTCCTGAATACAGTGCTGACGGTAACTATTTATATGTCAGCGCCGGTTATGCCGGTGATGAAGTGGTGGTTTATGATTCCCATTCATTAAAAAAAGTGGCTTCATTACCCATGGAAAGTCCGGCGGGTATTTTTTCCCGTGGACGGGTTAAATACATGACGCGCGGCTTGTCAGCTGATGAAATGGAGTAAGCGGATGAGCATATTCAAGTATTCCGCGCTGGCGCTGACCTGTCTGTTGCTGACTGCATCCAGTCAGGCAGCCAGTATTTATGCCGGTAAAGCAAAAGCCGCCGCCGTCTGTTCTCAATGTCACGGTATTCGTACGCCCAGCTCGGAAGCGCCTTTTCCACCACTGGCCGGTAGGGATGTGGGATATTTAAAGACAGCTTTAAAACAATATCGGGATAAGACTCGTGTTTCCGAGATTATGAATAATATTGCCGGTTCGTTAACGGATCGTGATATTAATAATGTTGCCAGCTATTACGGACGCCTTAAACCTTGAGTGTGAAGGTCTGGTTATTTTTATTGATTTTGACGGTTAATGCATGGGCTGAGACACCAAGTGTAGAAAGACAACAGGAACTGTTAAATCTGCTTAAGCATGATTGTGGTTCCTGTCATGGCTTGACCCTGAAAGGTGGGCTGGGGCCTTCTTTATTAGCTGGTGCAATTGCGGACAAGGATGACAGCTTTCTGGTCCATACCATTTTAAATGGCAGAAACGGTACGGCTATGCCGCCCTGGCGTGACTTTATCAATGAAGCAGAAGCGGCCTGGCTGGTTCAATATTTGCGGCAAAGGTATCATTAGGAATAGGGAATTTATAAAACCAAAAAAGCTATTTTTTCTTGAGTTTATTAACAAATGCGTTAATATCAGCAGATGAAATGGGAGATTACCTATTACAGTAAAGCACTTCAAGAGGGAATATTAGCTTTTCCTGTTGGAATTCAGGCGAGATATATTCATCTTACTGAAAGAATGTATATTTATGGGGCTAATCTTGGAATGCCACCTACAAAAGAACTTAAAATAGCCATCTCGAGAATGAATGAGGTGAAAGCAAATGCTGACGCATGAGGAACTAAAAAAAAGATATTAAGTAATCCAGAAGTTAAAGTTGAATATGATGTACTAGAGAAGGAGTTTTCTCTTTTTGATGAATTATTAAAAGCACGAATGAATGCAGGTCTTACTCAAGCAGAAGTGGCTGAGCGCATGGGAACAAAAACACCCGCAGTTGCTAGGTTAGAAGCAGGAGGGGGCAATAAACAACACTCTCCGTCAATATCTACTCTTCGAAAATATGCAGCGGCAGTCGATTGCCATATAGAAATCAAACTAATCCGAAATTAGTGAGATGGGATGATTATTTATTACCAGCTCCCTTAAATCCTGAAGAGGAATTCCAATAAGCCGCTTTTCCATTTTTTCCGGCCGCCTTTTAGTTGTTATTTTATTCCTTAAATCCAACACTTTTGATGGCAAATCGAACTATTTATACATGTTTTTCCGAATCTTAATTAATTAGTGTGTTAGAGGTGTAATATGTCCGCTGTTAAAAAGAGAATGACTGAAGTAATTTTGGAACAACCTGATGATTCTTCATATGAGGAAATTCTTAGAGAGTTAGCATTTGAGCAGATGATTGAGCGAGGTCTCAAAGATTCTAGAGAGAACAAAGTAATTTCGAATGGAGAAATGTCGAGTAGGATAAATGCGTGGCAGAAATAAGATGGACAGAAGAAGCCTGTGCATGGCTGAAAGATATATTCGACTATATCGCAGAGGAAAATCCGGTAGCGGCACAGCGGGTTGTAGAAGGAATATATAATAAATCTCAAATTTTGAAATCATTTCCAGAAATTGGTTACAAATATAGAAAAGAGCCGGAAGGTGAAATCAGAGTGCTTCTTTATGGTCATTATAGAATTGTTTACTTTGTTAAAGATAATTTAATAGAAATACTTGGGATATTTCATGGTTCTTTAGAGATTAAGGAGTATTTGAAAAAATAGGCTGTGCATCATTATGCTCTTTGTAGATTATTTTAACCTGAATCTGTGACTTTACTACGGTACAGGACAAAAGCCCTTGATTCCACAGCAGTCAAAAAAATACCCGCTTAACCTATGGGTGAAACTAAGGTTTTTTGAATCATCTAAAAAATTAACCAGACAAGCTGGTTATCTGTAACTTCTTGATTCAAAAGTTTCCTGGGCAAATCAAACTATTTAAACATGTTTTCCAAAATCTTAATTATTAGCGCTTTATTGTTTGGCGGAACTGTCAACGCCGAATTGCGCGCGACTGGCGATCTTGGCGTCATTATCGAACGGGGGCAGGGTAGCGCCTTGCTGGTGAATACCACTCACAAAAAGGTATTGAAACGGTTTGAAGCGCTGGGCGATTTGTCGCATGCTTCCGTGGTGTTTTCACCTGATCAGCGTTATGCTTATATATTCGGTCGGGATGGAGGATTGAGCAAGATTGATCTGTTGCTGGATAAGGTGGACAAACGTATTATGCAGGCCGGTAACAGTATCGGCGGGGCCATTTCTCAGGATGGCAGTCTGATTGCCGTTTCCAATTACACCCCCGGCGGCGTGAAAATTTTTTCCAGTGAAACGCTGAAATTGGTCGCCGATATTCCGGCCATTTATGCTGCCGGTAAACAATCTAAGGTGGTGGGATTGGTTGATGCGCCGGGGGTGGGGAAAAAATTTGTTTTCAGCCTGTTTGATGCCGGTGAAATCTGGACGGTCGATGTTAAAGATAGGCAAAAACCACTGATTCAAAAGTTTAAAAATATCGGTAAACAACCTTATGACGCCTTGCTGTCTCCTGATGGCCGTTATTATATTGCCGGACTGTTTGGCGAGAGTGGACTGGCGTTGTTGGATTTGTGGCAGCCGGAAAAAGGTGTGCGACGCATTCTGGGCAATTACGGCAAACAGGATGATAAATTGCCGGTCTATAAAATGCCCCACCTTGAAGGCTGGGCGCTAGCGGATGATTTAATGTTTGTTCCGGCTGTGGGCCAACATGAGGTGTTGGTGATTGATAAACACAACTGGCAGTTGTTAAAACGGATTCCGGTAGTGGGGCAGCCGGTTTTCGTGATGGCTAGACCGGATGGACGCCAGGTCTGGGTGAATTTCGCTTTTCCTGATAACCGGCATCTGCAAGTCATAGACGTGAAAGATTTAACCATTGTGAAATCTCTACAGCCCGGTAAAGCGGTCTTACATATGGAATTTACCCCCAGAGGCGGGGAGGTATGGGTGTCGGTACGCGATGAAAATCGGGTGGTGGTGTATGATACCGATAGTTTCATTGAAAAGGCCCGTTTGCCGGCGGCAAAACCCAGCGGAATATTTTTTACTTCGCGAGCATATAAACTGGGGTTATGACATGCTGAACGCTTTGCATAAGCAATTACTGAATAATTATCAGCAGGATTTTCCGTTAACGCCCCGACCTTATCTGGCTATCGCCGAACAATTGGGTGTTGATGAGGATGATGTGTTGTCTGCATTGCAGGATTTGGCCGGACAAAACCTTATCAGTCGGGTTGGCCCTGTCATAAAACCCAATCAAATTGGTAAAAGCCTGTTGGTGGCGATGGCCGTGCCGGAAGCACAGTTACCACAAATAGCGGATAAGATCAGTTGTTTTCCGGAAGTCAATCATAACTATGAGCGCGAAAACCGGTTCAATTTATGGTTTGTGTTGATTGCTGATAATGACGAGCATTTGCGGCACACGCTCAATAAAATAGAACAACAAAGCGGTTATAAAACCATGCCATTACCGCTACAGGCTGATTATTATATCAATCTGGGATTTGAACTGGATCTGGACGATGGATACGATAGATTACCGGCTGATTGAAGCGATACAGAATGGTTTGCCCATCAGTTCCAGACCTTATGCCAAGGTGGGCGAGGCATTGGATCTGACAGAACAGGACGTGATAGAACGTCTTAAACGACTGAAACAACAAGGGCTGGTTAAGCGTTTGGGGGTGATCGTCAATCACCGGCAACTGGGTTACCGCGCCAATGCCATGATTGTTCTGAATGTACCGAATGATCTGGTTGATCAGATCGGCGGCCATATCAGTCAGTTCAGTTTTGTTTCCTTGTGTTATCAACGCCCCAAACAGGGCGATCACTGGCCGTATAATCTTTATTGCATGATACATGGCAGAAATAAACAGCGAGTGCTGGAACAGCTTGAGCAACTGATTGAAGCCTGCGGTCTCGCGTACTTTCCTCGGGAGGTGTTGTTCAGCAAACGCTGTTTCAAACAACGTGGTGCGGTTTATAGGCTCACCAGCGGACAGGTCATGGGTGTGTTACATGGATGAAATTGATAAAGCCATTATCAATCAGTTACAGGACGGTTTTCCTGTGTGTGATTCACCTTATCTACAAGTTGCCTTGCAGTTAGGTATCAGTGAGGAGTTGTTGTTGCAACGATTGCAGACTTTGCTGGATAACGGCGTGTTGTCGCGCTTCGGGCCTATGTTTCATGCCGAGCAAATGGGTGGCTCCCTGAGTTTGGCGGCAGTAAAAGCGCCTTCAGATAAGTTTGATCAGATCGCCGAGACAATTAATGCCTTTCCGGAAGTCGCTCATAATTATGCACGCACGCATGAGTTAAATATGTGGTTTGTATTGGCTACTGAAGCGCCTGAACAAATTACCCAGGTTATCGCCCAAATCGAACAGCAAACTGGTCTGAAGGTTTATAACATGCCCAAGATCAATGAATATTTTGTCGGCTTGAAGCTGGAAGCATCATGACGATTGATCAAACCGACCGGCAGATTATTGTGGCTACCGAGTCCGGTTTACCGCTGGTTTCACAACCTTATCAAGCCATTGCCGATCAACTGGGGTTAGCGGCTGAAGAAGTCATGCAAAGAATTCGCATGATGCAGAAAAATGGCGTAATTCGGCGCATCGGCGCTGTCCCCAACCACTACCGACTGGGTTATTACTATAATGGCATGACTGTCTGGAATATTACCGATGAAAAAATTGACGAGCTGGGGCAACTGGTGGGGCGACTGGATTTTGTCAGCCATTGTTATCACCGTCCCAGATGTCTGCCGGAGTGGCCGTATAACTTGTTCGCCATGGTACACAGTAAAAGTGAACAAGGGGTAACAGAAAAAATCCGCGTGATTGCCGAATTGTTGGCTAAATTCAATCAGGGGCAAGATGTGTTATACAGCACACGGATCTTAAAGAAAACCGGGTTACGCATAGGACGTTAACATGTTTCGTTTAAGTCAGTATATGCGTGAAGTGTTGAATCCGACACCATTGAAACCGCTCCGAAAACCACCCGGACCGGTCGTCATCTGGAATCTTATCCGCCGTTGCAATCTAACCTGTCAGCATTGCTACACGACATCGGCAAATATCAATTTTCCGGGGGAATTATCGACAACGGAAATTTATCAGGTGATGGATGATTTGAAAGATTTTAAAGTTCCGGTGTTGATTTTGTCAGGAGGCGAGCCTTTACTGCATCCGGATATTTTTGCCATTTCCAGACGAGCCAGAAAAATGGGGTTTTATGTCGCCCTGTCCACGAACGGTACCTTAATCACCGCGGAAAACATCGAGCAAATTGCTGATATTGGTTATCAGTATATTGGCATCAGTCTGGACGGCATAGGCGCTACACATGATAAATTCAGACAACAACAAGGTTCTTTTGCAGCTTCTATGGCTGGCATTCACTTATGTCGTCAAAAAGACATCAAGGCCGGTATCCGTTTTACCCTGACACAGGATAACGTACAGGATTTTCTGGCCATACTACAACTTGTGGATAATGAGAATATTGACAAATTCTATTTGTCGCATTTGAATTATGGCGGCAGAGGCAACAAAAACCGTCACCATGATGCGGCTTTCAAGTTGACCCGCGAGGTCATGGAGCAGTTGTTCGCAGCCTGTTTGCGCTGGGAGCAACAGGGCATGCACCGGGAGGTCGTGACCGGCAATAATGATGCCGATGCAGTATTTTTTTTACATTGGGTTAGAGAACATTTTCCTGATCAGACTGAGCATATTCAATCCAAACTGGAACAGTGGGGCGGCAATGCCTCAGGTGTGAATGTCGCCAATATCGACAATCTGGGAAATGTTCACCCCGATACCTTCTGGTGGCATTACCGGCTTGGCAATGTTCGTGACAGACCTTTTTCGCAGATATGGCAGGATACTTCCGATCCGTTAATGGCGGGTTTAAAGTCCACACCCCGGCCTTTGAAAGGTCGCTGTGGAGATTGCCATTATCAGGCTATTTGTAATGGCAACACCCGGGTTCGGGCGCAACAGATCTATCAAGATCCCTGGCAGGAAGACCCGGGGTGTTATTTGCATGACGATGAAAT
>CAYNIU010000103.1:0-7962 GCA_964397365.1 uncultured Methylomarinum sp.
ATGATATTGCAATACCTACTAAACCAGCAGATATGGTTTTTTATTATTGGATATTACAGAAACAGTTTACCCATCGACAACAGATATATTGCCCAAGTGAAGGCGCACCTGATAAAGACTATGCCAGAAGCTACCTGCATTACTATTGTCAGTTCTTGGGAGAAATGGGCAATACCGAACGGACACAAAAAACACTAAAAGAGGGCATGAGCAAAAGTTTTTTTGAACAGCGAAAATCGCGCATTAATCGGCAAATTAAAGATGCGCTGGGATTACATTCAGAGCCATACCTTATCGTGCCAAAGGGAAAAAGACCGAATACGCACTATATTATTCAATTGCAAGCAGAACAAATTCACTATCAGGAGTCATAAATGCCAGCAGAACAAAACACAAACAGAGAGCTGCTACTACAATCCAGTCGTATTGCACTGGCTGCTTTTTTACATGATTTAGGGAAATTTGCTGAGCGTGCCAGAATCAAGGTAAACAAAGAAGAACTCGAAGTTAACAAACAACTGTATTGTCCACATCGTAAAAAATTTACCGATGACAAAGGTTGGTTCACCCATGTTCATGCGGCATACACAGCGATGGCAATGGATATGATCGAAGAAAAGTTCCCTGCCTTGATCGGTGAAGATATTGCCCCTTTTGCCAGTTGGAAATCCAAAAATACCGATGACTCATTTATCAATGCGGCAGCCAAACACCACAAGCCGGATACTTTTATTCAATGGGTTATTGCCACAGCAGACCGTGTTGCATCAGGTTTCGATAGAGAAGAGTTTGAAAAATACAATAGCGCCGAAGAAGGTACGGAAACAGGAAAGAACCATTACACAGCAAGGCAATTAACCTTATTTGAGCAAATACATGTCAATAAAGATACAAAACAACAGTACCAATATCGTTATCCTTTAAGACCGTTATCACCCGATAGCATTTTTCCGGTAAAGGCAAAAGGCTATGAACATGATGACAAAGAACAAGCACAAAAAGAATATAAAAAACTATGGGAAGCGTTTAAAGCAGACCTGGAAAAAATCCCGGATTCCCACCGGGACAACTGGGAACTTTGGCTAGACCATTTTGAAACCTTATGGGCAACTTATACCCATGCCATTCCATCTGCCACCGCCTTTAATGTACGCCCGGATGTTTCCCTTTACGATCATTCTCGTGTGACTGCGGCAATGGCAACGGCTTTATGGCGATACCACCACGAGCAAGGACAAACGGGCGATGAAACAGTAAAAGCGCTAAGTGAACAAGGGCAATCCTGGCAAGATGAGAAATTTTTACTGATACAAGGCGACTTCTTCGGTATCCAGGATTTTATTTTTGCCAACGGCGGTGAAACGCATAAACGCGCGGCCAAATTGCTTCGTGGACGCTCATTTTATGTTTCCTTACTGACTGAATGCGCCGCCTTAAAAGTCTTAAATGCACTCAGTTTACCTGCCACCAGCCAGGTGATTAATGCCGCTGGTAAATTTATGATTGTCGCGGCTAAAACCGATGCAACAATTAAAAAGTTACAGCAAGTACAGCACGAACTCAATAACTGGTTTTTAAATTATAGCTATGGGCAGGCAGGTATTGGACTAGCTTGGCAAGCCGCTAGTTGTAATGACTTTAGACGTGCTAAAAAAGAGGAGGATAGCCCTTATCGCACATTGATAAAAAAATTATTTGCTCAAATGGACACTATAAAAGCTCAGCGTTATCAGCTCTGTGATAATGAGCAAGCGCCCATTGTATTTACTGACTTTTTAGATCAATTTAATAATGACTTAGGGGTTTGTCAAATTGATGGAAAATCACCTGCCAAAGCATTATACGAGAATGAAATTGCCGTTAGCGAACTTGCTTATGACCAAATTGAAACGGGTCACTGGCTTACTCGCAGACAACGCATTTTAGTGACAGAACAGCCCTTAAATATGAAAAGTACTTTAAAAGTTTCTATTTTTGGTTATTTCATCAGTTTCGTCAAAAATGAAGACATACAAGGTAAATTTGGTAAAGAAGCCAAAACGGGTAATTTACGGCGAGCCTGGGACTACTCGTTGCCTGAATCAGCAACCGATGCCTTATGGAATGGCTATGCCAGACGCGCGATTAATGCCTATGTGCCTATTGTTGATGATAATGCCTTGTTGGAAGCAACATTGGATAAATATCAGAGCGTGGAAGAACAACTGGAACCGGAGGATGCAAAAACACTTAACCACTTAGCCTGTGAAGATAGAAAATTACAGGAAGATGGAACTTGGCTAGGTATTAAAGCGCTCACCACCTTAAAAGGCGACGTAGATAATCTGGGTAGCATTTTTGAATCGGGACTGGAAGATATTAGCTTTACTAAAACGGCGGCTCTATCAAGGCAGATGAATGCTTTTTTTACTATTTATTTACCCTGGTTATGCGGCCAACCCGACAGCCCGTATAAAAATTCCTATACAGTCTTTGCCGGCGGCGATGATTTTTTTATGATTGGCCCCTGGTTATCGCAAATAAAACTAGCCAGCGCCATGCGACAAGCTTTTCAAGACTATGTCACGCACAATCCTGAGTTACACTTCTCGGCAGGCTTAAGTAGTCATAAAGCAGGATTACCCATACCGCAAATCGGTGAAATGGCAGAAACTGCATTAGAGCAAGCTAAAGCGCATAACCCAAATTCAGACCTGAATAAGAAATTGCCGTTACCCAAAAATGCCGTCACCTGTTTTAACCAAACCGTATTCTGGGATGAATTTGAGACCTTGTTAAATAAGCGACTACCAACCTTACAAGCATTGACAAAAGATTTAAAACTAAGTACAGGCTATGTCTATGGCTTGCTTTATTTAATAGATATGGCGGAAAAGGTCAAAAAACATCCTGAAAATGCAATTTGGCATTCGTACTTTGCCTACAGGACGACCCGCATGTTAGAGAAGCAAAAAAAACTGGACTCAGATCAGCGCAAACGTAGACAAGCTGAGTTAGCAGAAGAAATAGCGCAGTTAGGCATAGAAGCACACGGCGGAAATTATCGAATAGCGTTGTTTAGTCATCTATACCAAAATCGAGACTAAAGAGGACGCGGAGCGTCAAGGGCGGCATTCCCACGCAGGACCGTGGGAACGATAACACGCAAGAAAGCATAGTTCCCATGCTCCAGCGTGGGAATTCATCCAGTGACGCTCTGCGTCAACAACAGAAAAACATATGGGTAGAAGCAGATACACCATAACAGAACCTAATCAGGCATACTTTTTAACATGTACAGTCTTGGAATGGTTACCGATTTTTACCCGACCGGAAACAGTACAAATAATACTCGATTGCTGGACTTTCCAACGTCAGCAGCAAGGCTTAAAGCTATATGGCTATGTGATTTTGGAAAACCATTTGCACTTTGTAGCACAGGCAGAAAAACTGGATAAATGTATAAACAGCTTTAAGTCCTATACTGCGAGAAAAATTATTGACTGTTTGCAGAAGCAAGGAATGCAGCGATTATTAACCCGACTCAGTTTTGCTAAAAGAGCGCATAAAAAAGATCGTGATTACCAATTCTGGCAGGAAGGGAGTCATGCGGAGCTGATTTTAAATGAGCAAATGATGCGGGAAAAGCTGGATTATATTCATCATAACCCTGTTAAACGGGGTTATGTGGCTAATGCAGAACACTGGCGATATTCCAGTGCGGGTAATTATTTTAATGGGGAGGGTTTGATTGATATTGATCCCTGGTAATGGCGACGCAGAGCGTCACAGGATGCATTCCCACGCAGAGCGTCACTGTCATTAAGTTAAGCCGTTTGTTAAATTTAGCGTGGGCTGTAGGTGCGGATTTATCCGCACAGTGCGAATGAATTCGCACCTACACCCGCCCCGAATTTCCTTAACTTCATGGCAGTGACGCAGAGTGTGGGAACGATACCACAACAACCATAGTTCCCACGCTCCAGCGTGGGAATTCATCAGGAAACGCTCCAGCGTTTCTATACTTTAGCAGGAGACAGAATGATTAACCTTAAACAAATACAGCCAGAATTGTTTAGTGATATAGCTAAACAATCGGCCATAAAAATCGCAGGGGACAAATTTAGTCGGACGAATAAAGCGACTCAATTAAGAAAATTCTACGACGAAATTGTCATGTGGGATAACAAAGTCGCCATGCATCCTGAAAAATTTACAGAATATCTACCATTTATCCGAATGTTAAATGCTAAAGCGGCCTATGCACAAGGCAGAAACCTGGTAGATCATAATTATGTCACCTTGCTAAACGGATGCTTACAGCAAGTCGAAAATGCAGAAACAATGCGTACGTTTAAATTATTCATGGAAGCCTTTATGGGCTTTTACAAGCAAGAAAGACCCAACTAAAGGAAAAGCAAAATGAAACTAACAAAAATTCAAAAAATAACAGGCCAAATTGAACTGCTTACAGGCTTACATATCGGCAGTGGTAACACGGAAATCCATATCGGTGGCACAGATAATCCGGTGATTAAAAACCCGATCACTCAACAGCCATATATTCCCGGTTCCAGTGTTAAAGGAAAAATGCGGAGTTTGCTGGAGTGGCAATTAGGGGTGGTTGAAACAACAGCGGGTCATCCTCTCAGATTTAAGGACCTAGATGATATTGATCCAGAAATTAAACCGGCGGCAAAAGATTTACTTAAACTGTTTGGTGGCGCGCCCGATGGTGCAACGGAAGCCACAGCCAATGAAATAGGTCCCAGTCGTTTATCATTCTGGGATTGCGAGCTGGACTCAAGTTGGGCAGAAGAAATGGATGATAAAAACCTGCTATTAACAGAAGTTAAAATGGAAAACACCATAGACCGCATAAAAGGCACCGCAGAGCACCCCCGAAATACAGAACGCGTCCCTGCAACCGCGCGTTTTAATTTTAATCTAACGCTAAGAGTGCACGATAATGAAGATTTGCTAGGCACATTATTGAGTGGATTAAAGTTGCTGGAACTAACAGGGTTAGGTGGCTCAGGTTCACGCGGTTATGGAAAAATTGCTTTTAACCAACTTAAAATTGATGATCAAGATATTCAAGCCCAACTGGAAGCCATAAATGTTAATGAGGTCAACTGATGCAAACTTATCAGTTCACGCTTAAACCCCTAACGGCTTTTGCAACAGCATGGTTTGGAGATACATTCTTTGGGCAATTATGCTGGGCGATTCGTAATCGTTATGGGGAAGATAAATTAACCGAACTATTGGAAGGCTATATTGAAAACAAACCCTTTGCTATCGTTTCCAATGCGTTCCCGGAAGGTTATATTCCACTGCCGAAAATACCAGGGCATTACTACAAAGAAGTCACAGGCTTAGATCGTAAGTCGGTAAAAAAACTAACTTGGTTGCCGTTGGATGCCTTATCTAAGCCCTTAGCAGAATGGTTGCACTATGGCAAGAGTGAAGCCGATATTGCACAAGCCTATGGAGACAAGGAATTAAATAAACTACAAGAAACGTATTCGCAGCCACACAACAGTATTAATCGACAGACAGGGACGACAGGCGATGGCTTTGCGCCCTATTCCATAGAGCAGCATTGGTTTCACCCAAAACTGCAATGGCATTGTTATATCCAGATAGATGAACAGCGTATCGGTTTGGAAAGCATACGACAATGTCTGGAAGATATTGGACAAATAGGCTATGGACGCGATGCCAGTATTGGTATGGGAAAATTTGCTATCAAAGATAGTCAGCCTTTTCAGTTTAGTGCACAAAATCAAGCCAATGCCTGCTTAACGCTTGCGCCCTGTGCACCACAAGGGCAAAACTATAGCGCTGATAAAAGTTATTATCAGATATTTACCCGCTTTGGACGACATGGCGACCGCGCGGTGCAGCAAGGTAAACCGTTTAAAAATCCTGTGTTATTAGCGCAAGCAGGCGCAGTGTTTAGTGTGCCCAACTGTGAAAAACACTGGATAGGTCAGGGTATTGGTGGGCAAGGCGAACTATCAAAAATTATTCCAGATACCATTCAGCAAGGCTATAGTCTGGTGGTTGGTATCTATTTGCCTGATGACGCAGAGCGTCAATAGATGTGTTACCACGCGGAGCGTGGGAACAATAGCATCCTGGCATCGTTCCCACGCTCCGCGTGGTAACGCATATTAAGACGCTCTGCGTCGCGAATCAGACGTAAAGCGTAAGAACAATAGACTTGAGTGAGTCCAATCAGTGAGGGACAGATGCAATTTTTAAAACATTACACACTAAAATATACCCCCTTATCGCCAGTCCATATTGGCGCTGATGAAACCTACGAGCCGGGTAATTATGTCATAGATGAGGAAAGTGGCGCTTTATACGGGTTTGACACACAAGCCGCTATTTCAGGGCTGGCTGAAGCAGAGCGTAAACAATTGCTGAGAATAGTTAATGGCAAACCGAATGACGAAATGCTCACTCAAATCCAGGCTTTTTTTCATAAAAATCGGGAAAACTTGATTGGCTATGCAAATCAGCCCATTTCTACTGTCAGTGGTGTTGCCAGTTTATATCAAAAACGGATAGGAAAAACAGCACAACATGAATCGCGTGGCAGGCGGGTTATCAATAAACTGGAAATAGAACGCACTTTTTACAATCCCGTTGATAACAAGCCTTTATTTCCGGGAAGCAGTGTTAAAGGCGCTATTCGTACCGCCCTGTTAGACAAAATGAATGACAATAAACAGGCTATACCCAGAGAGAAAAACCAGAATTTCCAAACACGATTATTTGATGGTAAATTTCATACCGACCCCTTTCGTCTTATCAGTATAAGCGATGCTCACTGGGACTGCGATGATAAACTGCCGACCCGGCAAATTCAGTTTGCTGTAAACCGTAAACGCGAGCCGGTAATGAAAGATGGACAATTGATTAAATCCCAGGCAGAGCAAAGTAATTTATATCAACTACTGGAATGTGTGCCGCAGCTTACCAGTCAAATGTTACATGGCAGTATGCAAATACAGGATGTCAGCCAATTACGGCAGGATGACAAGAAACTACCCAAGCAAGATAAACAATGGGATATAAAGGACATCGCAAGGGCCTGTAATACATTCTATTATGATCTTTTCCAAAAAGAGCTGGATAAACTGAAAGAACGCAATTACTTGCAACAAGCATGGCTAGACAAAATAGAAACTCTGTTTCAACAAGGTTTATTAAAGCGAATGGGGAAGGGGGAAGTATTTTTGCTCAGGTTAGGCAGGCATAGCGGAGCAGAAGGCGTCACAGTTGACGGTGTAAGAAACATAAAGATTATGCAAGGTAAAGGCAATAAACCTATTTGGGAAAAAACGCCAAGAACCTGGTGGCTGGCCTCTGATGAAATCTCTAATAAAACGGAATTGTTACCATTTGGTTGGGTACTGGTCGAAATAGATCCGCCAGCAAAGGATGATCGTTTGCAAACAGAAGATAATGAGCTGACTGGTTGGTATCACCAACAGCAACAAAAACAAACGCATTTAAAAGAAAAAATCAAACAAAAACAGGCGTTAGCCGCCAAAAAACAGGCAGAAGAAAAACTTGCAGAACAACAGGCGCAAGCAAAAGCACAAGAAGAACAAAAGAGATTTGCAAACCTAAGCCCACTGGAACAAGAGCTAGAAAAGTTCCTGGAAAAAATACAAGAGGCCGAGCATGATACCCGCTTGCTACAAGAATTAAATAACAACCGCTGGCAAGGTGAAGATGCAAAACTTGTTGCTACCAAAGTAAAACAATTAATGGAACAGGCAGGTAAATGGATGCCGGATTTTACCGGCACCAATAGAAAGAAAATAAAATTAAAACAACGCTCGTTACAAGTTCAAAGTTATTTGGAACAGTAAATGACCACCTACCTTATATCCCGTCATCCCGGTGCAATTCAATGGATAAAACAACAACAAATTCACTATGACAGCCATCTATCACACC
>CAYNIU010000104.1:0-7959 GCA_964397365.1 uncultured Methylomarinum sp.
AAACAGGCCGGTTTTATTCGCGAATGTCATGGTGATTTGCATCTTGGCAACATTGCTTTAATTGACGCTCAAGCAGTACCTTTTGATGGCATCGAATTTAACCCCGCTCTGTACTGGATTGATGTCATCAGTGAAATCGCTTTTCTGGTTATGGACTTACAGGACAAACAGCGTCACGATCTGGCTTTTCAATTTCTCAATACTTATCTGCAATACAGTGGTGATTACAATGGCTTGAAACTACTTCATTTTTATTTAGTCTATCGCGCCATAATCCGGGCTAAAGTCTGTGCCATTCGAGCTGGCCAATGTATCTCCAAGACAGAACATCACCAAATCATCAGCTATTATAATGGTTACTTACAATTGGCAAACAGTTATACACAGTCCACGGCATCATTCATGATCATTATGCATGGCTTATCCGGTTCTGGAAAAAGCTGGCTCTCCGAAAAAATCAGTAATCGTTTTCAAGCTATCAGGATACGTTCAGATGTGGAAAGAAAACGTTTGCATAACCTTGAAGTCCAACAAAAAGGTCATTCGGCTATTGCCTGTGAGCTATATAGTCAAGCCAGCAACGACATAACCTATCAACATTTGCTCAATCTCTCCGGTGAGATAGTTAGCGCCGGTTATAATGTCATTGTGGACGCCACCTTTTTACAACAACAACACAGAAAACTGTTTTTTCAAAAAGCCGAACAACTTCAAATTGCGTTTCTTATTGTACAGACCCAATCCAATAAACAGACTTTAATTCAGCGTATTAAAGATCGCTACAGACAGCATGATAATGTGTCGGAAGCCGATCAAGCGGTACTGGAATATCAACTCAGTAGCAGTCAGCCACTAACAAATGAAGAACTCACGTACTGCGCTACAATTGATACAACTCAGATCACACAATTGCCAGGATTATGGAAGCGTATAGCTCACATGCGCTAAAAAACAACACTGGAAAATACTCTTTCTGAAATATCTTCATGCACCACATCCATGTGGCTTATACTATACTCTTCGTACATGAGCTTTTAGTATTTCAGCGGGTCATTTTTTGCTAACCTCTTATTCATCTCCTGCGCGAACATCAAATTCAATTTTCCAACGATGCTGATCTTGTTGAGAAACCGCGTGTAATTCCAAAGTCCCAACTTCAGTTACTGCAGCAGACAAATGTACCGGCACCACTTCCCCTGCTCGGTGTTCCTCTTCAGGCAGAGTAATTTCAATTTCTTCCAGTTCTTCCAGTTCTTCATCAGTCCAGTAATCAAGACGGGTGCCCACCTGATCATCACGGCGACTATTGGAAGCAAAGAAACGGAAACGCACCGGCTCACCAATCACCAAACCAAATTCATCATCAGGTAATTCTTCTTCAGTGCCTTCTTCCATACCAAATGGTGCAATACACAAGGCTTCAATTTCCGGAGCCATACCCGGCACTGCCGGCATAGCGCTTTCCACACCCACATAATAAGACGCCGCTGTACCCCCTTTGATACGAACACCCTGACCTTTACGAACATAACCGTAATATGCAGCACCGCGTGCTACCGCCAAATCCAGATCAGCACCTTCCAGCAACCGGGCTTCCGGCGCCTGTTCAGCTTGCAGCCAGGAATTCAATATCTTCATCAGGCGTTCAGCCAGCACACCGGCTTTTAGCACACCGCCATTAAACAACACCGCAGTTGGATGTAGAAAACTGGCATTCTCAGGCAGCTCAATATCCTTCAGGTCTTCCGTTGCCGCTAACTGTTTAGTCAGAAAAGCCGCTAAATGCCGGGTAATGCCGGCATCCTGAGCATAAGGTAGCCCCGCGGTTCTCAAACCAGAACGGGTTCTTGAAACCGGTCTTTCAGAAACGGCTATTTCTGGCAGAAAACCTTCCACTAAAATACGATTCAGTTCTTCCCGGGTCAATTCTGTCCTTAAGGTGCCACCGATTAAAGAAGATCCCCTGCTGGCAACAACCAGAGGAATATTGTCACTTTCAGAATGATTAAATAATTTCTCTTTAGCGTCTCTGCAAGCATGGGTAAGTGCTTGTATCTGCCAGGCCTCCAGACGCTTCCCACTGTCTTTTTCCAGTTTGGCCTTAACGCTGTAGGCCAACGCCAAATCCATATTGTCACCACCTAAAAGAATATGATCACCAACGGCAACGCGATTTAATTCCAGGTTTCCGTCTTGCTCGGTCACGGCAATCAATGATAAGTCGGTAGTTCCACCCCCTACATCAATAACCAGAATAACATCGCCAATATTAACGTGATTACGCCAGTCTCCTTCACTTTTTTCTATCCAACTGTACAATGCCGATTGCGGTTCCTCTAGCAAAATAGCCTGATCCAGACCAACCGAACGCGCCGCTTCCACTGTCAAATCACGGGCAGCCGGATCAAATGATGCGGGAACTGTGATCGTCACATCCTGATTTTCCAAAGGCGCATGCGGATATTTATGCTGCCAAGCATCGTGCATGTGCCGCAAATAGGCCTGAGTCGCCAGAAATGGTGAGACACGATTAATTTCTTCCGGTGCATCAATGGGCAATATCGACTCCTTACAATCGACTCCGGTATGACATAACCAGCTTTTAGCGCTCGCCACCAATCTAATAGGCGTTTTTCCGCCCATATTACGGGCAATTTCACCAACCAGGTGTTCAGGTTTTGTCGTCCACGGTAAAGCGGTGGAACCTTCTGCAATTTCCGCTTCATGTGGTAAATATAAAAATGATGGCAATTGTTTTTTGTCTTCCACTTCACCCGGTTCAGTCAACTGTGGAATATCCACCACTTCCTGAACCACTTCATCTCCTGTCGCCATTAAATCGACACAAGACATGACACAATGCGTAGTGCCGAGATCAATGCCGACTGAATAACGCGCACCATCCCATGCAGATGACATAGACACATTCCCTTCTACTGAATCTTCTGAGTCAGATTCCAGCGGTGCTGATTCCTGACCGAGTGAATCATCCCGATTAAATTCTGTAACATCGCCATCCTGACCGGCGGAAGTTTCCTGAGCATTTTTTTCCACTTCAGAATCCTGATCAGTAGCGTCACTTTGCTCATTTTCGACTATATCAGCATCCTGAATAGCGGACAGACCCTCTTCATTTTCATCATTACCGTCCTTATTCACATGCCCAAATAGTCCGCCCATTAATCCACTCATAGCTCTACCTCAGCAGCTGCAATAATACTGGCATTATGTCCTTCCGTTAATTTCGGCAAATTCAGTTCAGTAACCTGCCAGCCTTTATGAACCAAAATGCCGGTAAATGGCGCCTCACCCACAATATTGCCAATCAATCGAACAGAAGACGCATCAAAGCCTTTGTTCAGGGTGATTTTAGAACCTTCCTGTTCATGGCGAATAGTATCCAGTTTAAAGTGTTCATTGATAACCTTATTACATCCTTCATGAACCACACGTGCGGCAATACCAATATCAACATCGCTGTAAGCACTAACATCCTCTTTAATAAAATCAACAAAACGCGCTTCTTTTTGTAACATACTCAATAATTGCAAAGCCGCATCAGGTGTTGCCTCTTTCAATACAACAGGCTCGGGAACCGGTGCCTCAACAATTTTTTCCACAATTTTCACTTCCGGCTCTGTTGTAACAGCAGCCTGTTGAGCCGATTCCCGGGATTTCTTTTTGCATCTGGAAAGACCGATCAACGCAGTCAATAAAACGGCAATTAGCGTTAACGCCAAAACCAGCACAGTTGCCGCAAGGCATACATGCCACAAATCAAAGGTGGTCGGTTGTAAAGATAAATCAATGGTATAAATATTTTTCATTTTGCCTATTACTTTAGAGTTCATCCAGATTAAATTGATACTTTTCGAGGCAATTTTTAGAACTGCCCTGGTTCAATCAAAGCCAAAGTTATAAAAAGTCAATCAGGTAACTCCATTTCTCCCAATTTCAATATTTCAAAAAATGCAACTATTCAGTGTATTTATATTTTTAAATATTCAGATGATATCAAGCATACAGAATAGAATAGTCACTTAAAAATTTATTATCGTCCCGCTGCCCGTGCAGCTTCCTGATACATTAACTCTTTCAATAATCGACGCGTCATCTGAATACGCATTTTCTTTAAATGACGATCAGCAATGATTCCCGGAACCTTGGCGTCGGTATACACTTTACGCATAGCGGATAATACTTTTTCACACTGTTTAATAATCGCACTTGTTGCATTACGACTTTCTATTTTGGCATAGCCTTGCTTTTGCATTTCTGCTGACACGCACTGCTTGTAATTGAACTGCGCACGTTGAACCTGTTTAATGGTTTCATCCGTTAACGTGGTGTTATGCCATTCATTTTTTGCATCGTCTGCAAAAGAAGATACAGTACTAATTAGCAGTACTAACAATAAAAACTGTTTCATAATTGTCCCCGTTGATATTATGAAATTCTGAATCGGTTAATTTTACGCGATGTGGAAGAAAATGGACAGACTCATAATAACAAGTCGCTTGAGGCAACAGAATATCTTAATTTTTCGATAACCTGGCCCGTCATCATATTTTTTATAACGGGGTGGTAGTTACACCTGAATCCGTAATTCCTATGCGGATAACAAGCCGCAAGCTATTGCTCCGTCACGAATTCAGGTTATACTTTCTTCCTATTTAAAACTCAGTATGGTCTGAGAAACTTTCTTTCAGACAGGTATAAATCTCAATATTAAATGAATCATATTGTATTAGCTTCGGGTTCCCGTTATCGAAGTCAGTTATTAAAAAGATTAAACCTGACTTTCATAAGCTGTTCTCCTGATATTGATGAGTCAAGACTGTTGAACGAGCCCGCAGGAAATATGGCTATCAGGCTTGCAATAAAAAAGGCTAAAGCATTATTACCCAGGTTTCCACAACATATCATCATCGGTTCAGACCAGGTTGCTATAGCCAACGGCAAACAATTATGCAAGCCGGGCAACCGGGAAAATGCAATAAAACAACTCACTGAACAATCAGGTCATGCGGTGACATTTCACACCGGACTTTGCATTCTGGATAGCGCAAAACAGCAGTATTTAACTGATCTGGATATCAGTACCGTGTATTTTAAACAACTCACTGAAGCTCAAATCAGACATTATATAGACTTGGAAAAACCCTATAATTGCGCCGGAAGTTTCAAATCGGAAGGTTTGGGAATTGCTCTTTTTGAAAAAATACAAAGCGACGACCCCAATGCATTAATTGGCTTGCCTTTAATTAAACTGATTAATTTACTGAACGAATTCAATATCCATGTCATTTAGGAAAATTAACCGTCTTTTCTGACAGTCTTTAGTCAAAAATAGCCTTATTTACATTCTTTGCATTAGCAAGACCCCGCAAAGAATCTTGACCTTTAATCCTTTTTAATACGGTTCCCTGCAAATTAGCTTTATTCATTATGGCATTGCTCATTTTACTATCAGATAAATCTGCATGAGTCAAATCTGCGCCGGTAAAATCAGCGGATCGCAAATCAGCGGCATTTAAAACCGTATTTCTTAAATTGGCATCAGTCAAATCAGCGAACATTAACATAGCTCTACCCAAATCTGCACCGGATAAATCAGCGCCGGTTAATCGCACCTTTTTCAGACTTACCCGCATTAACCCCATAGGCTGATTTTTCATATCAGCACCCCATCTCACATTCTTGAGTTTGGCATAACTCAGGTCGGAATTATCGAGATTGGCAATCACCCGACTACCGGAAAAATCAACACCTTTCAAATTGCTGCGCATCATACTGACAGCAAAGATACTGACATTTGAAAGATTGGCGCCTTCAAGGTCAACCCCGACCATCACGGTTAAATCAAGATTCAATCCTGACAAATTACTGTGGCTTAAATTGGCTTTTCTTAAATCAGCCCCCCATAAGTCGGCACGACGAAAATCTAGACCGGATAAATCCACACCGCTCAGATTTTTTCTACGCAAATTGACTGTTTCATTTTTTTTTGCCTTTTTAAGCAGCTGTACAACTTGCTCCCGTGTCATGTCAGCCGCAAATACGGGTAAACACGAACCAATAAAAAGTGTCAGCATTAAAAATCGGCTTGTCTTCGAAATATAATTCATACGCCCTCCTTATCTCAATGCAGTTTTGCAGTGTACCAAATATCTTTATGCGACATTTATTTTAATACGGAAGCCGTTAAATCATAACCTCCATAATGACAATTGGAAAATATGCTCATCCAAATACAGCGTCAAGCGCTATTCGCACAAACCTGGTTGCATATTTCACTTACCAGTCCTCCGTTTTCCACCCTATCTCTGCCGTTTTGTTTAGCCAGGTATAATGCCGAATCTGCTGTTTGAATTAATTGCCTAGCCAAATCAGTAGTTGGGAATTGTTGAGTCTGTCTGTCGGGCTGATATGTCGCTGTGCCTATTGAAATTGTCACTGAAATCACCTGCTCATTATATTCAACCGCCAGACTTTTGACATTATCACGAATTCTGTCGGCAATTTCATAGGCCATATTTTCATCAATATTGGTTAATAAGGCGACAAATTCTTCGCCACCGTAGCGGGCAAGAACATCATTATTTCTTAACTGTTGTTTAATAGCGCCGGCAATTGAGGTCAATACATAGTCACCGGCCTGATGTCCATAATTATCATTAATACTTTTAAAAAAGTCGATATCCAAAAACAGGCAAGTCAACGGTTGTGTGTTTCTTTGGCTACGATCTAGCTCTTCTCCAATGCGTTGTTCCAGAAACAGACGATTATTGACACCTGTCAAGGCATCCATCAGACTTGTACGGCGTATAGTCTCGAAATTCAGATTATTTTCCAGACAAATACTGACCACTGAAACCATGTGTTCAACAAAATCCGTCGCCATATTAATGATGAATCTGTTGGCCTTATAACTGCCCAGATTCAAAGACCCCAGATAAATCCCGCGACGGGTTAAAGGAATAATAGCAACTGATGATGGTTTATGTTCTTGTGGAAAAAAAACCGCACAATCCTGTGCATTATATCGCCCCAGAAAAGGCTGATGTATCGCGCCTGCTGTGTTTTTAAGAAGCTCTTTATTTTCAACCAGAATAAATCCGGTTTTATTGTGATAATCATAACCGTCTTCGTCAAGATATCTTGAAATATCGCCTTTTTCATCAACCAGACAAAAACTGATCACATCAAGATCAAAAAAAACTTTTGCATCATTCAAAATATGATCAATCATTTCAGCGAGGGAATTAAGTTTTAACAACCCCATTTCAAACATCTGAAAACGCTTCAATGTCAAACTGTTTTTCTGAACACGCTCAAGCATTCCATCCAAATGACTCTCCAGGACAGCTAAATCAGTCGTTAAATCTTCTTTCAAGCTGGTGTTCTCTTTGCTCAATCAACAATCCTTTAAGATTAGCAGCTTCTTGATAAATTACTATCAGATTTTTCTGCGAATAATGATACCGCTGCACCTAAAAACATCAATTTATTAATTGTTCTCCAACGGACTCGATATATAATTATGCCCTACAGCATCACCCAGCTTTTAAAAAATGTTCAACCCAAATCAGAAAGCCATTCTTTTACAATCAGCTCATTCTTTTAAATATTTGGACGAAAAAAAAATAAACTACATTTCCACCCATCCAGAAACTGTTTCAACACTTTCTGACAATGAACTCGTTGAATTACTGACTATTGCCAATGCCCTTTACCGAGGTGGTGAAGCTATTATCAGCGATGCTGATTACGACTTTATTTATCAGTCTGAATTAAGAAAAAGGCACCCCGACCATCCGCTACTGCTTCATGTCGAACCGGAGCCTGCCTTTACCGGTAAAACCGTTGAACTTCCGGTTCACATGCTTTCCACCGATAAAGCTTACAGCTTTAAGGAAATTGAGCGCTGGGCCATGCGTATTAAAAAAGTGGCAAAAT